>JAQVKV010000071.1 GCA_028694545.1 Zavarzinia sp.
GGAACGCGGGCCACCGGCAGGGATTTCTATTTTCAGGAGCCAACCGTGACCACGTCCGCTGTCCTGCCGACCTATGCGCGTGCCGACCTTGCCTTCGAGAAGGGCGAGGGCGCCTGGCTGGTGTCGACGGATGGCCGACGATACCTCGATTTTGCCGCCGGCATCGCCGTCTGCGCCTTCGGTCACGCCCACCCCTATCTGGTGAAGGCCCTGACCGAACAGGCCGGCAAGGTCTGGCATACGTCGAACATGTTCCGCATCCCGGGGCAGGAGCGCCTGGCCCAGCGGCTCGTCGACGCCACTTTCGCCGATTATGCCTTCTTCACCAATTCCGGTGCGGAAGCGGTCGAATGCGCGATCAAGACGGCGCGCAAGTATCACAGCGCGACCGGCAATCCGGAACGCTGGCGCATCATCACCTTCGAGGGCGCCTTCCACGGCCGGACGCTGGCGACCATCGCCGCCGCCGGCCAGAAGAAGCTGACCGAGGGCTTCGGCCCGGTGGTCGAGGGCTTCGATCACGTGCCCTTCGGCGATCTCGACGCGCTGAAGGCCGCGATTACCCACGAGACGGCGGGCATCCTGTTCGAGCCGATCCAGGGCGAGGGCGGGATCAACCCGCTGCCGGACGACAAGATGCGCGCCATCCGCGACTTGTGCGACGAGAACGGCATCCTGCTGATCCTGGACGAGGTCCAGTGCGGCATGGGGCGGACCGGCAAGCTCTTCGCCCATGAATGGGCCGGCATCACGCCGGACATCATGGCGACGGCGAAGGCGATCGGCGGCGGTTTCCCGCTCGGCGCCTGCCTTGCCACGGAGAAGGCGGCTGTCGGCATGACGGCGGGCAGCCATGGCTCGACCTATGGCGGCAATCCGCTCGCCATGGCGGTCGGCAATGCCGTGCTCGACCTGATGCTGGCGCCCGGCTTTCTCGATCATGTGAACACGATCGCGTCGAGTCTCCGTCAGTCGCTGGCCATGATCGTCGACAGTCATCCGGACGTCGTCGAGGGCATTCGCGGCCGGGGCCTTATGCTGGGCCTCAAGGTGCGCGACGGCATCGAGAACAAGCGCCTGCAGGCGGCCATGCGCGACGCAGGGCTGATCGGCGTCGGCGGCGGCGAGAATACGGTTCGCCTGCTGCCCCCCCTGAACATCACGGAAGTGGAGGTGGCGGAGGCCGCCCGGCTTCTCGACACCGCCTGTGCCGCCCTTTCGGCCGAAGTGAAGGCGGAAATGAAGGCTGCATCATGAGTGTCGTGAATTTCTCCAAGACGCCCCGGCATTTCCTCGATCTCGATCTCCTCGACAAGGCGACCCTGCGCTCGATCCTCGACCGCGCGAAGAAGCTGAAGGCCGCGCGTCACGGCTTGCCCAAGGGCGTCCCCGACGCCGGCCGCCCGCTGGACGGCCACATCCTCGCGATGATCTTCGAGAAGCAGTCGACGCGCACCCGCGTCTCCTTCGATGTCGGCATGCGGCAGCTCGGCGGGCAGACCCTGCTGCTGCTCGGCACCGAGCTTCAGCTCAATCGGGAAGAGACGATCGCCGATACGGCCCGCGTGCTCTCGCGTTTCGTCGACGCCATCATGCTGCGCACCTCGGCCCATTCCAACCTGACCGAGATGGCGGAAGCGGCGACCGTGCCGGTGATCAACGGGCTGACCCGCTGGTCGCACCCGTGCCAGATCATGGCCGACATCATGACCTACGAGGAGCACCGGGGCGACATCGCCGGGCGTACCTTCACCTGGCTCGGCGATGGCAACAATGTGGCGCGCAGCTTCATCCACGCCGCCGCCCGCTTCGACTTCAAGCTGCGCCTCGCCTGTCCGGACGAACTGGCGCCGCCGAAGGAGATCATGGACTGGGCTGTCCGCGAAGGCGCCGACGTGACGCTGACCCGCGATCCGGACGCGGCGACCGAAGGCGCCGACGCCGTGGTGACCGACACCTGGGTCTCCATGGGCGATACGGAAGCCGAGCGCCGGCACAATCTGCTGGCGCCCTATCGGGTGGATGCGCGGCGCATGGGCCTTGCGGCCAAGGACGCCGTGTTCCTGCACTGCCTGCCGGCGCACCGGGGCGAGGAAGTGACCTCGGACGTCATCGACGGGCCGCAGTCCATCGTCTGGGACGAGGCGGAAAACCGCCTGCACGCCCAGAAGGGCATCCTCGCCTGGTGCCTCGCCGACTGACCGGGCAAGGCCATGCGCCCTGCGCATGGCCAAGGCTCTGGGCGAAAGCCGGCCCCGGTCCCATATGCGATCGCGTCATCCCGGCGAAAGCCGGGATGGCGGCAGGATGGGAAGTGCCCCATACAACCAACCGGGCCATTGAGGCCCCGCGAAGCTTCAGCGTAGCGAGCCAAGCGGCCGGACGGTCGCGCCCGGCGCTTGAGGGCATGGAAATATGAACGACAACGAGAAGGGGCTCGACCGGGTCCTGCCGTTTCAGATCGACGCGCTGGATGCGCGCGGCCGCCTCGTGCGCCTCGGGCCCGTGGTCGACACGATCCTGTCCCGCCACGACTATCCGGACGCTGTCTCACGCCTGCTGGCCGAGGCGATCCTGGTCGCCGTGCTGCTCGGCAATTCGGTGAAATTCGACGGCACCTTCACGGTCCAGACCAAGAGCGACGGTCCGCTGTCCCTGATGGTCGCGGATTTCACCACCCCGGGTGCCCTGCGCGGCTATGCCCAGTTCGACCGCGAGGCGCTGGAAGTCCTGGGGCCGGATGCCAGCTTCACGCAGCTCGTCGGCAAGGGCTATCTGGCCATGACCCTCGATCAGGGGCCGGAGACGGATCGCTATCAGGGCATCGTCGCGCTGGAGGGGGACAATCTCGCCGAATGCGCCGAAGCCTATTTCCGCGATTCCGAACAGATTCCGACGTTGGTGCGGCTCGCCTCGCGCCGGGCCTGGCCGGATGGGCCGTGGCTGGCCGGCGGCCTGATGATCCAGCACCTGCCCCATGGCAGCGCCGGACCGCGCGCCGACTTCGGCGGCCATCTGCCGAACGCGGTGGACGAGGACCGCTGGATGAACGCCCGCAGCAAGGCGGCGACGATTTCCGTCGACGAATTGGTCGGGCCCGAACCCCGGATGGAGGAAGTCGCTTGGCGCCTCTATCACGAGGATGACGTGCGGGTCTATCCGACGCCCCTGCTCTCGGTCGGCTGCCGCTGCTCGCGCGAGCGGATCGCCGGCGTGCTTGCCCAATTTTCGCCCGAAGACCGTGCCGATATGGCGGTCGACGGCAAGATCCTCGTCACCTGTGAATTCTGCAACGCGGGCTTCGCCTTCGATCCCGAAACGGTCGAAGCCTGATCGGGGAAAGACCATGTTCACGCGTCGCGCGTTTCTCGTCGCCGTGCCGGCCTCCGGGCTCGCCGCCTGTGCCGCCAAGGGCCCGGCGCCCAGCTTCCCGCCTTTCCATGTCGGCGACGGGCCCTTGCGCCTGAACGTCGCCCGGATCGCGGTCGAGGACCGCTCGTCCCTTCTGGGGGCCGGTCATATCGAGGGCGAATTCGACGTGTCTCCCCTGACCGCGCTGAACAACTGGATCGGCGACCGGCTCGATGCCGCCGGCAGCAGCGGCATCCTCACCGTGACGGTCCGCGATGCCTCCGCGATCGAGGAACGGCTGGAGACCACGGGCGGCGTCTCGGGCCTGTTCAAGGACGAGCCCGGCGCCAAGGTGACGGCGCGTCTGCGGGTCGATTTCACCGCCGATGATCCGGACCGCCTCGTCACCGCCCGTTCCTCGGTCGCGGTCGAGCGCTTCACCACGGTGCCGAAGGATGTGGATTTCACCGAGCGGCGCCAGCTCCTCTATTCCCTGAGCAAGGGGCTGATCGAGGATTTCGACCGCAAGGCCATGGTCTCGATCCCGCAATATTTCGGTGCCTTCCTCGGCTGAGACCGGGGAGACGGGGTCAGATCGGGGCTGCGGGCGTCAGGCGGCAGATGCGGTTGCGTCCTTGTGCCTTCGCCCGGTAGAGAGCCTGGTCGGCCGCGAAGATCAGATGGTCGCCGCTCTGGTCGGCGACGGCGGTCGCAAGGCCGATGCTGACGGTGACGGTCGGGGCTGTCGCGCTCGCCTCATGCGGGATCGACAGGTCGCGGACGGTGGCCGCCAGGCTTGCCGCGATGGCGTCGGCGGCCTCGGCATCGGTTTCCGGCAGGACCACGGCGAATTCCTCGCCGCCGAAGCGGGCGGCGCAATCGCCCGGGCGGCGCGCCGACGTCGCGATGGCCTGGGCTACCTGTCGCAGGCATTTGTCGCCCGCCTGATGGCCATATCGATCGTTGTAAGCCTTGAAGTGGTCGATATCGATCATGAGCAGGCTCGTCGGCGTCACCGGTTGGCGACGGTGCGCCAGGCGAAGCGCCAGCTCGAGGTGGCGATTGAAATAGCGTCGGTTGAAGAGGCGCGTCACCTCGTCCGTGCTGGCTTCCGTCTCGAGGCGGATGTTGCGTCGGCTGATCCGGGCATAAAGCCATGTCACCTGGCGCAGATAGACCGACAGCACCGAAAGGCCGGTGAACAGGGCGACGGTCCGCGACACATACCAGCCGAGGGAATAGCGCGTGCCGGCCTCAAGCGTCAGGAAGGCATCGGCGCAGGCGGCCGCCATGGCGACGGCGAGGCCGAGGGCCATCATGGTCTCGCCGCGCAACACGGTGATGACGGTGGCCAGGGCCCCGAGATTCAGGGCAACGACGGCGATGCCCGCCGGCGATCGCAGGAGCGCATGATAATCATTGTCGACGATCAGGGTGGGCAGATTGTCGTGTTCCTTCGTGACGACGAGGAGGAACAGGCCGACCAGCGCCAGGGGCAGGAGCCACGCCGCGACCACTTCCCGCGTGTCGATGGGCCGGGCCGCCGGCTTTCGCCGCTCCCGATAGGCGACCGCCATGCCGATCATCACGAAGAGGGGAAAACCGCAGTGCCACATCACCCAGAGCCACATCGCGCTCTGCGGTCCGGCGCCGAACAGGCCGGCCGGGGCCATCACGCCGGGGAAGACCGTCATCTGGGCGGGAACGATGGCGGCGACATAGAGATAGGCGGTGCCGAGCCAGAGCAGGTGGCGCCGCCCCGCCAGGGGGGCATGGTTGAGGATCAGATAGGCGGTGATCAGGTTGATCACCATGATCATCGCCGCGAAGGCGGGCAGGAAGGCCGGCACAGGCTGCAGGCCTTCATCCCCCCGGACGAGGGCGAGAGCCGTCACGGCCACGAGGGAAATGGCGAATATGCCCGTCAGTGCCCGGTGATGCGGCGAGGCCGCCTCCACGAGCAGCACGGCCTGGGTCGGCATGGCGGAGTCCCGGTCGTTGCGTCTACCTTAATCTAGCGGCCGACGACGAAACGGGCCAGTCCGGGCCTCATTCCGTTGAAATGAAAGCGGCGGATCTCGCGGCGTGAAATATATACCCAGCGCCGTCACGGGCGATCCGCTCCGGAATGACCGCCTGTCAGGGCGCGCCGTGGCTCAGGCGGCAATCGCCGACGGTACGGGCCCCTGTTTCCGTGGCACAGCGCCGGTCGCAGTCGGCGCTGCCGTCGCAATAGTTCTGCAGCGTACGGCGGCCCATGTCACGCCAGTCGAAATCGGCGCAACCGCCCAGTGCCAGGGTGAAGAGGGTCGCCATTGTTGCCGTGAAAATCCGTGTCGGCATGTCCCTTCCTTTCAATCCTCGATTCGCAGCAGGTCGCCGGGCGTGCAGTCGAGGTAGCGACAGATGGCCTCCAGGGTCTCGAAGCGGATGCCCTTCACCTTGCCCTGCTTCAGCAGGGACAGGTTGGCCTCGGTGATGCCGATGGCGGCGGCGAGGTCCTTGGACTTCACCTTTTTCTCCGCCATCACGCGGTCGAGGGTGACGGCCACGGGCATCAGACGAACTGCGCGTTTTCTTCCGCCGCGCGGGCGCCCTCGGCCATGATCGCGCCGACGATCCAGGCCCCGCCCGCGACCAGCAGGCTGACGAACTGATTGCTGTCGACGCCGATCGCCAACTGCCGTTCTCCAACCGGCATGCCGAGAGTGAGGATGACGGAGAGCGCCGGCGTCGTGATCAGCGAGGCGATCACCGCAATGGCGATCCCGGCACCGAAGCGGCTGAAATGGCGGGCGTTTTCCGCCGTCAGCGTATGGCCTTGCGCGAAATTGCCGAAACAGCACGCCAGATGGCGCAGGGCCAGCATCAGGAAGGCGACCGGCACCAGCGAGACGAGGACCGCGACATGGCGCTGCCACGGCGCCATGGTCCCGGGATCGAAGGTTGCGATGACGGTGCCGGGCATCTTGGCGACGGCGAGAAGATCCTGCGCCGGTGCAAGCTCGCCGAAAGCGACCACAACGGCGGGCAGGGCGAAGATGGTTACGCGGGTGGCAATTCTCAGCCCGGCTGCGCGCCGCCGCAGTCGCATCTCGTTCATATCGCCCATCTGCATACTCCCATCGTTGCGATGCGGGAATATGAGCAGAAAATTATCGTTAATCAATAATAAATTATTGTTCTATGATAATTATGTCGCCGATCGCGTGGTCAACCGGCGTCGACGGAGCGGGAATGGCGGCCGTTTCGGGCAGAGACGATTCTCCCATGGGCGCACGTCCGCGCGAGGGCGGACGGCCAAGGGCAGGCTGAAGAGGGGGGCGTGCCGGAACCGGGATGGCCTGCCCTGCGGGGCGGGCCAGGGCCTCAGGGCTTGGGCACGTGGGCGACGATCTTGCCGAAGAGGTCGCGGCTCTGCATGCGGCGGAGCGCAACGCCGATATCGCCCAGTTCGATCTCGCTGTCGATGACCGGGCGGATGCCTTCCGACATCTTGCGCAGGCCCTCGCGGATATTGCCGAAATTGGCGCCGAAGGAGCCGAAGATGCGAAGCTGCATCTGGAACAACTGGAACAGGTTGGTTTCCGCCGAGACGCCCGTGGTCGAGCCGCAGGTGACAAGGCGGCCGCCGCGCTTCAGGCAGAACAGGGACTTGGCCCAGGTGTCCGGCCCCACATGCTCGAAGACGACGTCCACGCCCTTCTTGTCGGTCGCGCGGCGCACGATCGATTCGAAGCGGTCCTTATTGTAGTTGATGGCGACGTCGGCCCCGAGGTCGAGGACCTTCTGCATCTTCTCGTCCGAACCGACGGTGGTGAAGACATAGGCGCCGGCCTGTTTCGCCATGCGGATCGCCGTGGTGCCGATGCCGGAGCCGCCGGCCTGGATCAGGATGGTCTCGCCCGCTTCCAGCTTCGCATTCTCGAACAGCATGTGTTCGACCGTGCCGAAGGTGGTGGTGGCGCAGGCGGCGTCCACGTCGTTCACGCTGTCGGGGATGTGGATCGCCTGCCGGGGGTCAAGGTTCAGGAACTGGGCGGCGACACCGTCGATGTGGAAACCCATGATGCCGGCGATGTTCTCGCACAGGTTTTCCTGGCCGCGCAGGCAGCGCTTGCAATGGCCGCAGGTGACGCCGGCATAGATCGCCACCCGGTCGCCGACCTTGTGCGTGGTGACGCCGTCGCCGAGCGCCACGACCTCGCCCGCGCCTTCGACCGCGACGGTGAGGGGGAGCTTCCGCTTGGCGAAGGCCATGCCGCGCAGGCCCCAGACGTCGATATGGTTCAGCGCCACCGTCTTCATACGGACCTGGATCCGGCCCGGCGGCGGCGCCGGCGGGGCCTCCATCTCGACGAGTTCGGTACGGCCTTCCTCGATCAGGCGCAGCGCCAGCATGATGTTCTTCCTGTTCCTACTTCGTGGCGGCGAGCGCGATGCCCAGTCCGCCGTCCACCACCAGGGTGGTGCCATTGACATAAGCGGCCTCGCCGCGCAACAGAAAGGCGACGGCCTCCGCGATCTCCTCGGCCTTGCCGAGGCGCTGGGCCGGGATCGCTTTCGCCAGCGCCGGCG
>JAQVKV010000072.1 GCA_028694545.1 Zavarzinia sp.
GCGCGGTCAGCTTCACGCCGAGCTTGGCGAGGTGGAGGCGGGCCACCTTCTCGTCCAGGTGCTTCGGCAGCATGTAGACCTTGCGTTCGTAATTCGCGTGGTTCTTGAACAGCTCGATCTGTGCGATGACCTGGTTCGAGAAGGAGGCGGACATCACGAAGCTGGGATGGCCCGTGGCGCAGCCGAGATTGACCAGGCGGCCCTCGGCCAGGACGATCAGGCGCTTGCCGTCCGGGAAGACCACTTCGTCGACCTGCGGCTTCACGTTCTCCCACGGATAGTTGCGCAGCGCGGCGATCTGGATCTCGCTGTCGAAGTGGCCGATGTTGCAGACGATGGCGCGGTCCTTCATGGCGCGCATGTGCTCGATCGTGATCACGTCGATATTGCCGGTCGTGGTCACGAAGACGTCGCCCTGGGGTGCCGCCTCTTCCATGGTGACGACCTGATAGCCTTCCATCGCGGCCTGCAGGGCGCAGATGGGATCGATTTCGGTCACCAGCACGCGGGCGCCCTGGCCGCGCAGCGAGGCGGCCGAGCCCTTGCCCACGTCGCCGTAACCGGCGACGACCGCGACCTTGCCCGCGAGCATGACGTCGGTCGCGCGCTTGATGCCGTCGACCAGCGATTCACGGCAGCCGTAGAGATTGTCGAACTTCGACTTGGTCACGCTGTCGTTCACATTGATGGCCGGAACCTTCAGCGTGCCCGCCTTCCACATGTCGTAGAGACGATGCACGCCCGTCGTGGTCTCTTCCGAGAGACCGAAGACGCCGTCCATCAGCTCGGGATATTCCTTGTGCATGAGAACGGTGAGGTCACCGCCGTCGTCGAGGATCATGTTCGGCACCCAGCCATCCGGGCCCTTCACGGTCTGGTGGATGCACCACCAGAATTCCTCTTCGTTCATGCCCTTCCAGGCGAAGACCGGGATGTTCGCCGCCGCGATCGCCGCCGCCGCCTGATCCTGGGTCGAGAAGATGTTGCACGACGACCAGCGCACTTCGGCACCCAGCGCGATCAGGGTCTCGATCAGCACGGCGGTCTGGATCGTCATGTGCAGGCAGCCGGCGATGCGGGCGCCCTTCAGCGGTTTGGCCGCGCCATATTCCGCGCGCAGGGCCATCAGGCCGGGCATTTCCGTCTCGGCGATGGCGATTTCCTTGCGGCCCCAGTCGGCGAGCGAGAAATCCTTGACCTTGAAATCGGTAAAAGCGGCCATGTCCGGTGTCCTTGGGCAGCACGAGGCAAAACCACGCCGCTGGGCGTGGGGGAGCCTCCTTCTAACAGGCCCCCTGCCCCGGCGCAAGCATCGAGATAAAGATATCTTTATGTGTTGATGTTACGTATTGCGGTCGTGGAGCCTGTGGCGCGGTGCCCGGGCCGTGTCTAGAATCGGGTTCATGACCGATCTCCTCGCCACGCTGGCCCCGGCCCCGCTCGATTATGCCGCCTTCGGCCTGTTCCTGGCCGTCTGGTTCGGCTACGAACCCCTGCTCGGCATGATCGGACGGCGCTACCGCACCATCAATTTCACCATGAAGGTGGTACGTCGGCACTGGATGGAGAACATGGCCCGGCGCGACATGCGCATGGCGGATGCCGCCCTGATGGGCCATGTCATGAATTCCGCGGCTTTCTTCGCCTCGACCACGGTGCTGATCGCGGCGGCGCTGGTTGGCGCGCTGGCCAGCATCGATTCGATCCAGGCGACGGTGGAGGCCCTGGACTTCACCAGCAAGACCAGCCGGGCCCTGTTCGAGGTGAAGATCCTGCTGCCGCTCGGCGTCTTCGTGTCCGGCTTCTTCCGTTTTTCCTGGGCGATCCGCCAGTTCAACTATGCGATCGCCCTGATCGGGGCGACACCGCCGCCCAATCAGGCCCCCGCGGAAGACGCGGAATCCATGGCTCACATGACGGCGGAAGTGCTGTCTCAGGGGGCCCTGTCCTTCAACGGCGGAATCCGGGCCTATTATTTCGCGCTGGCCACCCTGTTCTGGTTCGGCGGCCCCTTGCCTTTCCTGGCGGCGACCATCGGCGTGGTTCTCGTGCTGCTGCGACGCCAGATCCATTCCCGCAGCGCGGCGGCGATCCGGAACGAGGCAAGAAAGCTGACCCGTTATTGAGATCTCCGTCGCCCCGGAAAGCACAAAGGCCGCGCGATGCGATCGCGCGGCCTGTGTCTTGACGAAGGCCTGACCAAATTCGACGGCCGGTCCCCGCTCTGATAAATCGCGACCGATCAGGCGGCGCGGCTCTGATGGGCCCAGACCGAACCGGCCAGGGTCTTCAGCGCAATCTCGTAATCGCCCGTCAGGGCCAGTTCGGCGGCCTTGCGCTCCGCCCACTTCAGGTGACGCGCCTCGAAGGTTTCAGTCGCGGTCACGACGTCCGTGGCCAGCACACGATCGTTCTGCTTCAGTTCGATGATCATTTCCGACACTCGAATTCCAAGGTACAGCCAGCCGACGGGGGCCAGCACCCCGAGCCGGAAACAGAGTCAATAATGTTGCCCTATTTCCGATCCCACCCATATGAACCCGAGACCTTGAATCGAGTTCCAGAGGATTTTCGCACGAGGATTATTGCAGTGCAATATTTCGCCCGCATGACGGGCCACGGGGTGTGACAATAAAGCACACCCGGGTGGCGGGGATCGGGGAGGGCCACCCGGGTGCGATTGGCTGCCGCCGGCAAGCGGCAGCCCTATTTCAGGCTCGGCTCAGAAACGATAGCCGACACCGATACCGACCAGGGTCGGGTTGATGTCGACATCGGCCTTGATGGCGCCGTTCACCGTGACGTCGGTCGACAGGAAGACCTGCTTCACGTCGACGTTCATCGACCAGTGGTCGTTGATCGGAATGTCGACACCCGCCTGCAGCGCCCAGCCGAAGTTGTTGTCATACTCGACCGTCATGCCCGTGGGCTCGTCCTTGCCGTAGAAGATCGTGTAGTTCACACCGGCGCCGATATAGGGGCGGATCTTGCCTTCCGGCATGAAGTGATACTGCAGCGTCAGGGTCGGCGGCAACAGCCACACGTCGCCCAGGTCAAGCGAGCCCGGCAGGTTGACCGCCTTCGGATTGTGCTTGGTGGTGCCGAGGATCAGTTCCGCCGCGATGTTCTTCGTGAAGAAATAGGTGATGTCCAGTTCCGGGATCACCGAGGTGTCGATGCTGACGTCACCCGGGATGGCGCCACCGGCGACGCTCAGATCACCGCTCTCTTCCGGCGCGACGAGGACGACACGGCCCCGGATCATCCAGGGGCTCAATTCTTCGGCCTGCGCCGGGGACACGTCGGCAAGGCCAAAACCCAGACCGGCGACGATGATGGCGGCCGCGGAAAGGCCGGCCTTGGCATTCTTCAACATGCTTCTTCCCTCCAGGGTGACAAGCCCAGGGTGACAAACCCATCGTCACCTGCGGGGTGGAATGTGCCGCCGACCGACAGGGTTAATCGTTGATTAAAGTCAATTCGTCACAACTGCGACGAAATTGACCAGGGCATTTTCGCTCACTTGACTTGGATCAAGGCGCAAAAGCGGGGAGCGGCGGTTCCATGACGTCATGGCCGATACTCATCTGACCGCGCGCTATCCGCGCTACACCAGCTTCCCGACCGCGTCCCATTTCCATGGCGGCATCGACGGCGAGGCCTATGCCGACTGGCTCTATCGCCTGCCGGCGGACCGGGACGTGTCGCTCTATATCCACGTACCCTATTGCGACTCGCTGTGCTGGTTCTGCGGTTGCCACATGAAGGTGATGAACCGGCCGGGCCCCATTTCCCGCTTCGTCACCGCCGCCACCACCGAGGCGAGCCTGGTGGCCGAGGCGATCGGCCGCCACGCCAGGGTCTCCCACCTGCACTTCGGCGGCGGCAGCCCGACGATCCTGACACCGCAGGACATCGCCCACCTGATGGGCAGCCTGCGCAAGAGCTTCGTAATCGACGACCAGACCGAAATCGCGGTCGAGATCGATCCCCGCGACCTCGACGAGGCGAAGCTCGACGCCTGGGCCGCCGCCGGCATGACGCGGGCCAGCATCGGCTGCCAGGACCTCGACCCCGAGGTCCAGCGCGCCATCAACCGCATCCAGCCGCTGTCGCTCATCACGCGGGCGGTCGAGGGGCTGCGCCGGCGCGGCATCACCTCGATCAACATCGATCTCGTCCATGGCCTGCCCTATCAGACGGTCGAGGGGCTGGAGCGCACCCTCGACGGTATCCTCGGGCTCTCGCCGGACCGCATCGCCATCTTCGGCTATGCCCATGTGCCCCAGCTGAAGCCGCACCAGCGCCTGATCCCGACCGAATCCCTGCCCGGCCCCGCCGAGCGCCATGCCCAGGCCAGCGCCGCCTTCGATCGCATCGTCGCCGCCGGTTACGAGGCGATCGGCCTCGACCATTTCGCGAAGCCGGGCGATGCCCTCGCCGTCGCCGCCGCGACCGGCCGCCTGCATCGCAATTTCCAGGGTTACACGACGGATGACGCCGGCATCATGATCGGCCTCGGCCCCTCCGCGATCGGCGAGCTGCCGCAGGGTTACGTCCAGAACACGCCGGACATCAACGCCTGGCACAAGGCGATCGGCCAGGGTGTCTTCGCCACCGCGCGCGGCATCGCCCTGTCCCCGTCCGACCGGCTGCGCCGCGCCGTGATCGAGCGCCTGATGTGTGACTATCGGGTCGACGTCGACCATGTCGCCGAGACCGTCGGCCTCAGCGCCAGCTTGGTGAACGAAGCCTGGCCCCGACTGGACGCCTTCGCCGCCGACGGATTGATCGAGATCGTAGGCCACCGTGTCTCCATCCTGCCCGAGGCGCGTGCCCTCGTGCAGATGGTTGCCTCCGCCTTCGACAACCGCTTCACCGCGCCCGAACCCATGGCCGGCCGCGCCGCCTGAACCGCATGTCGATCAGGGCGGCGCGTCAGTCCGGAAGCGAGGCGAGACGGCGGCGGGCTTCCGCCAGGCGCCGGGCGCCCCGGTAACTCCACCAATCCACGGTCGACTGGTGCCGTTCCAGGTCGGCCAGCAGATGGGCGCGCAGGTCACGCGCCTCGCCACGCACGCCCTCGTCCCCTGTCGCCACCTCGAGTTCGAGCACCGGCAGCAGGGCAGCGGGCCCGAGGCTTTCCATGTAATCCCAGTCGAGCGCCGGCCCCTGTTCCCCGGCCGCGAGATGACGATGCACGTTCCATGACGCGACCACGGCGGCCGGATCGATCGCCGTGATGAAGATCATGAGCGTGACGCCGGCCGCCAGGGCATTGGCGTTGATCAGCCAGCCCCCGCTCCGTGTCCCCGCCAGCCGCAGGCAGATCAGCACGAGACCGAGCCCGACCAGCGCCATCCAGACGAGCGCCGCCAGCCGCAACTCGGTCAGGCCATAGGCCTCCACATAGTCGAGGGTACGGCGCATGCTGGAAGCGACGAGCAGGACGTTCTGCCCGATCCACGCCAGGAGCAGACGGAACAGCAGCCGATCCCCGGCAATGCCCGGACGGCAGGCCGCCAGCACGAAGCCCCCGGCCATCAGCGCCGTCGCGATCAGAGCATAGGCCCCGCGATGGGCGTAATCCGCCATGGTGACGCCGTCCGGCAGGGCCGCCCCGCTCCACAGGAAGGTGAGATCCAGAAGGTTCTCGACCGCGAAGATCAGGTTGAAGACGATCAGCGACAGGCGTAGCGACGCCGTGTTCAGTCCGGGCAGGGCCAGCGGCGCCGGCGCGGCCCGCCACGAAATGCGGCGGGGCCGCAGACTGGTCCAGGCGAGCACGGCCATGACCGCCCAGAAGGCCAGCCGCGCGGGATCGACCAGATCCAGCCAGTGGGCCGGCGCCAGAACGGCAAGCGCCCGTTCGACCAGGGGATTGGCCGACGCGAAGAAGAAGAGAAAGACCAGGGCACCGAGCACCGGCACCGCCAGCAGCCGCAGCCAGCGCCCGGCGACGGAGCCGGGCGCCGGCGCCCCGTGCCGGGCCCGCAGCCGCAGCAATGTCCGCCCTTCGTCGAGAAACGGCAGGAGCGAGAAGAAGCCGAAGCGCGCCAGCCGCGAGAACCAGTGCCAGGCATCGTCGAACCGCCGCTGCCGGGGCAGCAGGACCACCATGCCCAGGGCCGGCAGGAACAGCAGCGGCGCCAGCGCGCCCGCGTCCTCGATCATGGACAGCGCGAGAAGCGTCGCCACCCCGGCCGCGACCAGGGCGGGCCGGCTGCGGCGGACCTCGGGATGGATCGCCATGACCGTCCCCAGCCAGACGAGGCCGAGCACGCCGGCCGGCGCGCCGAGACGGGGCCCGTCGAGCAGCGGATCGGCGACGGCGACGAGTGCCGGCGTCAGGCCGGCACGCAGCAGAAATGAGCGGCGGAACGTCAGGGCCATGGATCACCTCCGGCCCCGGATCTAGCCGGCGATCATGCCCGGCGCGGGGCGGCCGTGTGGCGGCCCCGCCTTTATTGTCCCGTCAGACGAAGATCGCCACGGATTGGCGCGCCGCCATCAGCGGCGTGCCATCCGCCGCCCAGAGAGACATGGCCTGGGACGAATAGCCGTCCGCCATGGTCTCGGCCCGGCTGACCATGAGGCACCAGCCCTCGCCGCCCGCCGGGGGATCGTTCAGGATCTCCATCGACCAGGTGACGGTGCTGATCGGCCCGAAGCTCGGGAAGCGCACCATGGCGGCGGGCGGCGGCGCATCCGCCAGGGCGACCAGCGCCGTCATGTCGGCCGCCGCCGCCCGGTCCTTGTGGCGCAGCCACAGGCGGTATTCCGGCGTCTCGCCCATGGAAAAGGGAATCCCGCCGCCCGCGTCCACCATCTCGAACTGATGGGCGAAATTGGGCCGCATGCCGCCCCGGAAGAAATCCGTGCAGGTGGCGGGATCGGGCGCTTCGGGCATGGGCAGACCATCGAAGGCGACAGCGGACTGGCGCGCGGCGCCGAAGCACAGCAGGGCGCGCGTGGCGATCCCCGCGTCGCCCGCCAGGTCGACGCCGACGAAGGCGGTGGACTTGCCCCGACGCAGCACCACGGGCCGCATTTCGAGGGCGCCGGTGGCCGGGCCGACGAAGGCGAATTGCGCCGACCGCAGCGGCGGCAAGTCATCGATCGCGCGCAGCGCCGTCTCGAGGCAAAGGGCGGCGGAAGCACCGCCATAGAGGGTCCGGCCCTGCAGCCAGTCGTCGGTGGCGGTGACACCGAGCCCGCCCTCTACGGGGGCAAGGGCGGCAAGGAATTCGGTGAAGCTGGTCATTCCCGGGTCGTTTTCGTTATGGACGCAACGAAGCAAGCGTAACCGAAGGACAGGGGGAAAGGGAAAGGGCGGTGTTTCGCCCCCTCACCCCATCCCCCCTCACCCCGGCCCTCTCCCCCTGAAGGGGGCGAGGGAGTTGATGAAGAGCGAGGCAAGCCCCTTCGCCCCCTTGGGGGAGAGGGCCGGGGTGAGGGGGCAACATCGCCCGCGCCCCATTGACGCATGCCGCGCTTCGGGCGTAACGTGCGCGCCGTCGTGGGATTTGAGCCGGCTGGCTTGCGGCCACGTAAAAAACCGCTAAAAAGCCGGGCGTGAAAAACCCGGCCACGGCCGGGTTTTTTCATGTGAGGACAGGATATGGCACGGCGCACGCC
Organism: Zavarzinia sp.; assembly: GCA_028694545.1. Lineage (GTDB taxonomy): Bacteria > Pseudomonadota > Alphaproteobacteria > Zavarziniales > Zavarziniaceae > Zavarzinia. The sequence goes on from JAQVKV010000072.1 coordinate 7,639, forward strand.
CCGCGAGATCGCGGACAAGTGGAACCTGGCGACCCGCCTGGTTCGCGGGGGCACCAATCGTTCCGAATTCGGCGAAACCTGCGAGGCGATCTTCATGACCTCGGGTTTCCGCTATGACGACGCGGAAACCGCCGAAGCCCGTTTCAAGGGCGAACAGGAAGGTTTCACCTACTCCCGTCTCGGCAATCCGACGACGGCCAGCTTCGAGGAGCGCATGGCGCTGCTCGAAGGGGCGGAGGT
>JAQVKV010000073.1 GCA_028694545.1 Zavarzinia sp.
ACCAAGTGCCGCCGAAGGTCGAATATGGCCTGACGGATTGGGGTCAGGCCCTGTGCCCGGCGCTGGATGCCCTACTGACATGGGCGGCGCTGCGCGAGGAGGTGGCTGCGCCGGCCCGGCATGACCCGCAGGCGCCTTGAGGGGGGCATGCTGGTTCAGCCGTGACAGATGGAGCTTGTCCATCTGTCACGGTCGATTCACTAGGATTGCCGCAGGCCGCGTACGAAACCGGCGACCGCCGCGCCGATTTCATGGGGGCTGTCTTCCTGCACGAAGTGGATGCCCTTCACCGTGACCTCGGTCTGCTTCGGCCAGCCGCGGCAGAATTCGCGCAGGCGGCCGGTGAGAATAGCGCCCGGTTCGGCGTTGACGAAGAGCTTCGGGATTTCGCTCGCCGCGAGGAAACGGCTGTAATTCTCCGCGATACGGACGACGTTTTCGGGCGTGCCGTCCACGGGAATGCTGCGCGGCCACGACAGGGTCGGGCGGCGGTCCTCGCCGGGGGCGAGGAAGGGGCGGCGGTATTCGTCCATCTCGACCGGTGTCAGGGGGCGGGCGATGGAACCGGGCAGGACCCGTTCGACGAACATGTTCTTGTCGAGGATCATGCTCTCGCCCTGGGGCGAACGGAAGCCTTGGAAGACGCGGGCGGTGCCTTCCTCCCAGTCCGACCAGGCCATGGGGGCGACGATCGCCTCCATATAGGCGATGCCCTGCACGCGGTCCGGGTTTTGCGCCGCCCAGTCGAAGCCGAGCGCGGAGCCCCAGTCGTGCAGCACGAGCACTACCCGGTTGCCGAGCGCTAGCTTGTCCCAGAGCGCGAAGAGATAGTCGCGCTGCTCTTCGTAGAGATAATGGTCCGGGCCCGAGGGCGAGAGTTTCTCGGAATCGCCCATGCCGATCAGGTCGCAGGCGACGAGCCGGCCAAGGCCCTTCAGGTGCGGCATCACATTGCGCCACAGATAAGACGAGGTGGGATTACCGTGCTGGAAGACGATGGCGTCGCCTTCGCCCTCGTCGATATAGGCCATGCGCTTGCCCTTCACCTCGATGAAGCGCTTCTGGGCGAAGGGGGCCGTGCCGAATTCACTGGTCATTGTCGTTTCCTCCGGAAGAGAGCAGGGGGCCGGTCTCGCGCGCCATGGCGGAGCGGCAGACCCTGAGGATGCGGTCCGACAGGGCGCGATCGCCCACCCCGCGCGCCAGCGTCATGCCCCCCACGCAGAGCGAGAGCAGCAGGATGGCGTCGTCCCGACGCCGCTCGGGCACGGGCCCGTCCTCGGGGGCGGCGCAGACCGCATCGATCGAACGCTGCAGTTCCTCGCCGAAAGCGCGGCGGAACTCCGCCGGCGCGCGGGCGGCATCGGCGCCAAGGGCGGCGAAGGCGCAGCCTTCTTCTCGATGGTCGCGGTGCTTCGGGGTCAGATAGCGCCGCGCCAGCCGGGCGAGGCGGCCGCGCCAGCTCTGGTCCTCGCCCCGGGTCCAGGCGGCGCGGCCCCGGGTAAGGGCATGGCGGAACGAGGCTTCGGCCAGATCCGCCTTGTCCGTGAAATGGGCATAGAAGGTGCCGTGGGTCAGGCCGGCGTCGCGCATGATCGCGGCGATGCCGGCCCCGTCCAGCCCGTCACCCCGGACATGGGCGGCGCCCGCGTCGAGGATGCGGGCGCGGGCTTCCTGCTTCTGTTCGGAACGTTTCGTCATGCCCGACTCGTATGATGATCATCATGCGAAATTGTCGGGCCGGCGGGCGGTTGTCAACCACCCGCCGCCGTTCGCCTCTTCAGTCGAAGAGGTCGAAGGCGAGCTTGCCCGATTGGCGCCAGTCGTCGAGGCGACGGCGGGCAGCCTCGTCGTCCAGCCCCTCGAAGCGGTGCAGGATGTCGATCAGCGCCTGTTCGACGCCATGCCCCAGGGTGGTAGCCCGGCCGCAGACGCGGATCGCGGCGTCTTCCGTGGTGAGCCAGCGGTAGAGTTCCTCGCCCTCGGCCCGCATGCGGTCCTGCACGTAAGCGGGATCGGCGTCGCGCGAGAAGGCGGTGCTCAGCCGGGCGAGGGTGCCGGCGGCGAGATCCGCTTCAAGCTGGTCGCGGTAAAGGAAATCGCCCTGCCGGCGGCGGCAGCCGAAGAACATCCAGGCCGGGGCCGACGCCGCCCGCCGGCGCCGTTCCGCCAGATAGCCGACGAAGGGCGCGATGCCGCAACCGGCCGCGATCATCACGAGGGGACGCGCGGCGGCCGGGGCACGGAACGCGTCGTGGCGACGAACGGCGGCGCGGATCGTCGTGCCGACCGGCAGGTCGAGGCAGAGCAAGCCCGAGGCGACGCCGGTGTGCGCCTGGCCTTCGCTGTCGGTGAAGCGGGCGAGGCCGACGGTAAGCGTAATCCGTTTCGCCTCGGCGCTGCTGATCGAATAGTAACGCGGTGCGTGGCCCTGGGGCGTGAACACGAGGAGGTCGCCTGGCCGGTAGTCGACAGGCGTATCGCTGGTGAATTCGAGATGATAGCTCTCGGAAACGCTCGGGTCCGTCATCAGGGCGCGTGTTGCCAGCATCAGGGTGACGGGTGTGTCCGCCGTCTCCGGCGCTTCCTTCAGATCGAGTGCCGGATGGATCCCGCCCAGCCAATCCCGCCAGGCCGGGCCCGGCTCGCCGTCGGCGCGTTGCATCGGATGGCGCGGCCGGGCGCCGGCCGCCCGAAGGCGGGCGTCCAGCGTCTCGGCGCCACCGCAGAACGTCGCGTAGCGCCGGTCGCCGAGGCCGAGCAGGTCATAGGCGACACTGTCTAGCCGCGTCCCGTCGAGACGCTTCAGGAAGCGAAGCCCCGAGTCCGGCAATTCGCCTTCGCCGGTGGTGGACGCGATGATCAGCACTTCGCGATAGCGCGCGAGGTCGGCCGGTTCGACGGCGCCAAGGGCCGCGAGGGCAACCGGATGGCCGGCCGCGCGCAGGCGGGTGGCGGTCGCCTCGGCCAGGCGGGCGGCGGTGCCGGTGTGGCTGGCATGGGCGACGAGAATTTCCGCCCCGGTGTCGATCGCCGTCGCGGCATTCAGTCGCCGGCGCCGCCACCACGACAGCAAGCCGGTCACGGTCAGCGCGATGAGGGCCACGGAGCCGACGAAATTCAGCAGGCCGGACCACATGCCGCCCCAGGTCCCTTCATGCAGGGATTTGACCAGGCCGGGCCCCTCGGTCATCGGCGTCACCGACGCGGCGGAGGCGACATAGATTCCCGGCTCGCTGGCCATGGTGATCAGCACGCGCCCGCCCTTGAAGCTGCGCGCGGAGACGAGGTTGCCGAGGTCGATCTCGGACGCGGCCGTATGGAGCGCCGCGACAGGCGTGGTACGGCCGCCGTTCAGCGGCGGCAATTCGGCGCCGCCGACACCAAGGCTCATGAGAACGCCGGTGAGCGGCAGCATGAGGACGAGCGGCAGCAGGAACCAGCCCATGGCGCGGTGCCAGCCCGAAAGCGTATTGGCAAGGCGCGGCCAGGCCAGCAAGGGGCCGATCACGACGATCAGCACCATGGCATAGGCGGCGATCTGGACGAGGAAGCCGGCGCCGATGGCGAGGTTCTTGTGAAGGTTCTCGACCGTGTGGAAGAAGTCGGAGGCCGGGGCTGCCGGCGCCGTTTCGGCGACCGGGGTAGCGTCCGCGACCGTGAAGGTCTTTGGCGTGCCGGCCAGCGTCAGGGTAACGGTCCGCCCGTCTGGCGCGACCGTGACCATGGTGGCCGTGCCGTCCGGATCCACCGTATCGATGGTGCGCAGCAGGGCGACAGAATCGACGCTGGCGCGGGCGACGGGTTGGGAAAGATCCTCGGTGATCGGCACGAAGGCGAGAATGCCGCCGGTGGCGATCACCAGGAGGAAGATGGGGGTCAAGGCCAGGGCCAGCCAACGGTGCAGCCAGACGAGGCGTCCCGTGAAAGCGGCTTTCGACATGTTCAGGATTCCTGCCCGCAGAAAACGATGACGAGAGACTATGCCAAAGGGCCTGAGTCGATCCTGAACGGCGTGTTCATCGCCGGTTCAGCTTGGGCGGCGCAGGATCCGCCCATGCGTGTCCTGATCGCTCTATTTTTCGTGCTCGGGCTCGGCGCCGCGACGGCGCGGGCCGATGATCACGACCGCGCGCTCGAAGCGTTGCGCGCCGGCCGCATTCTGCCGATCGAAGCCATTCTGGACAAGGTCCGGATGGATTTCGGTGGCACCATTCTGGATGTGGAGCTGGAGGACGAGGGCGACAGCTTCGTTTACGAAGTGAAGCTGATCACCGATGATGGCCGCATCATGAAGCTCGACTACGACGCCACCTCCGGTGGCCTGCTGCGCACGCGCCAGCGCGGCCACCACCACGGCGACTGATCATGCGGGTTCTGGTGGTCGAGGATGCGCCCGACCTTGGCGAACAATTGCGGCAGCGCCTGTCGGCCGAAGCCTATGCCGTCGATCTTGCCCGCGACGGCGAGGAGGGGCGTTTCCTCGGCGAGACCGAACCCTATGACGTCATCGTCCTCGACCTCGGCCTGCCGCGCATCGACGGTCTCAGCGTGCTGCGTCATTGGCGGGCGAAGGGCATCGATGTGCCGGTGCTGATCCTGACCGCGCGCGCCGCCTGGCACGAGAAGGTTCAGGGCATTGATGCCGGCGCCGACGATTATCTGGCCAAACCCTTCAACATGGAGGAATTGCTGGCCCGTTTGCGGGCCCTGATCCGCCGCGCCAAGGGCCATGCCTCCGCCGTCATCACCTGCGGCCCCGTCGCCCTCGATACGCGCAGCGGCCGGGTGACCCTGAACGGCGAGGTGGTGGATCTCACGGCCTATGAATACAAGGTGCTCGATTATCTGATGCATCGGCAAGGCCAGGTCGTTTCGCGCGCCGAGCTGACGGAACATGTCTACGCCCAGGATTTCGACAGGGATTCCAACACGATCGAAGTCTTCGTCGGCCGCCTGCGGCGCAAGCTCGGCAACGGGTTGATCGGTACCGTGCGTGGGCTCGGCTACCGGCTCGAGACACCGTGAGGGTGCCGCGCTCGCTCCGCTTCCGGCTGCTGGCGGGGGCGGCGATCTGGATCGTGCTGGCGCTCGCGGCCGCCGGTATCGGCTTGTCGAGCCTGTTTCGCGACCATGTCGTCGCGCGTTTCGAGACCGAGCTGCAGCATCACCTCGACCAGATCGCCGCCAATGTCGATCTGGACGGCGCGGGGCAGGTGATCTTGCGCGTGCCGCTGTCCGATCCCCGGTTCCAGCGCCCGTTGTCCGGCCTTTACTGGCAGGTGCAGCGGGACGGTAGGCCGGTGCTGCGCTCGCGCTCGCTCTGGGACGTCGTCCTGACCCTGCCTCCGAACGAGGATCGCGGGCTGCACCGCCACGGTGTCCTCGGGCCGGATGGCCAGCATCTGGTGGTCCTGGAACGCAGCGTGACGCTGGAAGATCGGGGCGTGGACCTGCGTCTTGCCGTCGCCGCCGACAAGGCCGAGATCGGCACCGTGGTGCGCGCTTTCGACATGACGCTGGCGGGTTCCCTCGGCCTGCTCGCCCTTGCGCTCATCATTGCTGCGCTGGTGCAGGTGCAGGTCGGGCTGCAGCCCCTGTCCCGCTTGCGGCGGGCGCTGGCGTCGGTGCGGGCCGGCCGGCGCGCGCGGATCGAGGGGGCAATGCCCGTCGAGGTCCAGCCCCTTGTCGATGATCTGAACGCCCTGATCGCCCACGCGGGCGAGGTAGTTGCGCGCTCGAGGCTGGAAGCCGGCAACCTCGCCCATGCCTTGAAGACCAATCTCGCTGTTCTGGCCAACGAAGCGGACGGGATCGAGGGCGGGCATGGCGCCGTCCTTCGCCGCCAGATCGATCTTATCCGACGTACCATCGATCATCAGATGGCCAGGGCCCGCGTGGCCGCCACTCATGGCGTGCCCGGCAGCACGACGAGAGTCGGGGAAGCGGTGGCGGCCATGATGCGGGCGATGAGCCGGATCCATGGCGAGCGCGCCGTGGAAATCGAGGCCGATGTGGTGCCGGGGCTCGTCTTCGCCGGAGACCGTCAGGATTTCGACGAGATCCTGGGCAACCTGCTCGACAATGCCTGCAAATGGGCGAAGCGGCGGGTTCTTGTTTCCGCCCGGGCCGAGGGCGCGGGGCTCCGCCTCGTGATCGACGACGACGGGCCAGGGCTTTCGGCGGCGGAGCGGGCGGCGGTGGCGGCCCCCGGCGTCCGGCTCGATGAAAGCGTGCCGGGCAGCGGGCTAGGCCTTGCCATGGTGCGGGAACTGGCCGGGCTCTATGGCGGCGCGCTCGATCTCGAAGCCGCGCCGCTCGGCGGCCTGCGGGCCGCCGTGGCGCTGCCGGCGGCGCCTCAATCGTCCTCGTAATAGCCCTGTTCGGCGCCCTTGTGGCAGGCAAGGCAATCGGACGGGCCGGCGGCGCCGGCACGAGCGAGGCGCTGGGGCGAGAAATCATGCTCGTGGCGCCACCAGCGTTGTTCCGTGATGCGGATCACTTCGGGATCGCCCCGTCGGCGGGCGCCCGCCACCAGATAGGCTTCGATGTCGGCGGCGGTCTCGGGAGGCAGGCTGGCGTTCTCGCCGAAATGATCGTCAAGACCCGCCATCAGGCGGTGCCAGGCGCCCGCCGGCAGCAGGGCGGGCTGGAACGCCATGTGACACTCCCCGCATTCCTTGGCTGTCGCGCCATGGCGGACCGGCGGCATGTAATCGTCGTCGGCGAGCACGGGGCTCGTAATGCCGAGGGTGGCAAGGATGGCGGCAAGCGCCAAGGGTCGGAACATGATCATTCCCCGGACAGATAGGTGATGAAGTCGCCCTTCTCGAGCGGCGTGCAGGCGCGGCCGAGCACATTGGGGCAATCCCGGCCGAAGCGCTTCTCGACGTCCGCCGTGTCGGTGAAGCGGTCCGGATTGGCAGAAACCGCCATCGGCAGGATGTCGCGCCCGGTCCGGTAATGGCGGCCCATGGCGCGCGGGTCCGGGGTATGGCAGGTGGCGCAGGCCGGGGTCTCCGGTTTGCCGCCGGCATGCGGGCCCATGAAGAGGGCGCGGCCGCGCTCGGCCGAGAAGCCGGGGAAATCGGCCCCCGCCTCGGCGGCATAGCGGGCGAGCAGGTCGGCGCGGGCGTCGTCGCCGCCGGCGGCATGGGCGCCTGAAGGCATGAGAGGGGCGGTGGCGAGGACGAGAAGGGCGGCGCCAAGGCCGGACAGGAGAAGACGGGTCATGGGGTCACGATCTCCGGATGGGACGGGCGCACGGCCCGTTTCAGGCCGGCGAGCAGGAAGACGAGGGCGCCGTGGAACAGCGCGAGGAACAGGGCAAGTTCGCCCAGTGCCTCGTGCAGGTCCTCGACGCGGGGCAGATAGTCGGCGATGGCCCCGCTCGACGCGGCAAGCGCGGTTCCGGCAAGCACGGCGACACCGACGAAACCATGCAGCGGGCTACGCGCGGCCAATGTTTTCGATGGCGCGAACGGCAGCCGCCCGAGCCAGGCCGCCAGCGCCGAGAGCGAGGGGCGGGGCAGGCGCAGCACGCTGCCCCTGGGCGCCGCAAGTGCCATCAGCAGGCGGAAGCCGAGTGCCCCGAGCACGGCATAGCCGGCGACGACATGGATGCCATAGGCATCTTCGCCCCCGGTCAGATAGGCGGTGAGGAAGGCGCCGCTCATCAGGGCATGGAACAGGCGCAGCAGCCGCAGCTGGCCGGGGCTGGGCGGACGCCGGACGGTGGTGGCCGGCCGCGCGTCAGTCGTCATGATCGCCTCCATCGGCGACGATTTCGGCAAGGGAGGCGGGGCCATAGCGCAGGGCCTGATAGGTCGCCCCCGAGGCCAGCACCAGGGCGGCGACCAGCAAGCCCTCGAGAACCA
>JAQVKV010000074.1 GCA_028694545.1 Zavarzinia sp.
CCAGATGTTCCAGCACCAGCCGGCGCATTCCCCCTTCACCCAGCCCCAGCGCGCCCTCTGCGTCGGCCTGTTCAAGGGCATCGCGGAAACCGAGACCCGGGCCGTCACCATGTATTTCTCGCCGGGTGCCGGCGAGATGATCGAAATCCCGACCCTGTCGTTCAACGGCATGGTCTCGGCGCTGGTGATCGAGAACCACATCGGCGGCGATCTCGAGATCCTGGCCAAGACCAAATACGATGACAATCCGCGTGCCTTCCTCGACCTGCTGCTCGAGAAGCTGCGCAAGCATTATCCGACCTGCGCGGAGCGCATCGACGAGAAGGAGTTCGACCTCGCGAACGGCCCGCTCGACATCCTTCAGGGCGGCGTAACGCCGACGGTTCGCAATGCCTACGTCCGTCTGGACAACGGCAAGCTGGCGATCGCGCTCGGTGACGTCCAGGCCGTGGTCGACCCCGTGCTCGGCCAGGGGGCCAACATGGCGTCCTATGCCGCGTTCAAGCTGGCCGAGGAGATCGTCGGCAACGAGGTTCTCGACGAGCGCTTCGCCGAACATGTCGAGCGCGCCCGCCAGGATCGGGTCCTGGGCGCCACGCGCTGGACCAACTTCATGCTCAAGCATCTTCAGGCCGGGACGCCCGAACTGCTGGAGTACATCGGCGCGATCAGCCAGAACAAGCCCCTCGCCGATCTCTTCACGACCAATTTCAACTATCCGGAACGGCAGTGGGACTGCTTCGCCAGCCCCGAGCGCATGCGCGCCTGGTGCCGCAGCAACACGGTCACCAAGACGTCCGAGGCGGCCTGAGACCGGAGGACGACCATGCACAAGATGCAGGTGCTCTATCCGGTGCCGGCCGATGCCGACGCGTTCCTCGCCTATTACGAGGCTCACCACCTGCCCCTGGCCCGGCGTCTGCCGGGCCTCAGGGCGGAGCGGCATGTGCAACCGTCCATGCTGTCCCCCGGCACCCCGGTGTTCCTGATCTGGGAAGGCATCTTCGACGACAGGAAGGCGATGTTCGCCGCGCTCAAGTCGGAGATCGGCCAAGCCGTCGCCAATGACGTTCCCAATTATTCGCCGGCGGGCGCGACCATGTTGCACTACCCGCTCGAAGGAAATGCACCATGAGCACAGCGGATGCCGCGCATGTCGACATGGGAGGCGTCGATCCGGCTCACTTCCGGAAGACCGTCGGCAATTTCGCCACCGGCGTCGCCGTCGTCTCTTGCACGGACGAAGGGGACCCCGCGCCTCACGGCATGACGATCAGCAGCTTCACGTCCATCAGCCTTACGCCCCCGACCATCCTGATCTCGATCAAGCCCGGCCGCATGCACAAGCTGATCAGCAAGGAGGGATGGTTCGGTGTCAGCGTCCTCGGCGAGGACCAGAAGGGTCATTCCCAGTTTTTCGCGGGCGAGCGCGGGCCTGAAACGCCTTCCTTCGCGACGCGAAACCGCATTCCGACCCTGAAGGATTGCCTTGCCTGGTTCGAATGCGAGGTCACAAGCCGGATCCAGGTGCACGACCATACGCTCTTCGTCGCGAAGGTGATGCATTGCGATGTCATCGGTGGCGCGCCGCTGCTCTTCTTCTCCAGCCGGTACAACGCCGTTCAATCGTCGCAATCCTGACAGCAGACACGACCAATGATACGAACAAGGGAGGAACAGAACATGTCTCAGGCAGATGCAACCATGGAAATCTCGTCGCGCGAGGAGGGCGGCCAGGAGACGCACGCGGCGTCCCGGGCGGGCTTCGCCTTCAACCGCATGCAGAAGGTCATGGTCGCCCACGGCGTCCTTCTGCTGTTCTTCGCCCTGCTGGCCGGCGTCGGCCTCTGGATCAAGCTCGTCGGCGGCTTCGAGTTCATCCCCGGGACGATCACCCGTTTCGACATTCCGGGAACCGTGGAGGGCTGGGCCAAGGCGCATCGCGGCACGCCCATGAACGCCCTGATGGTCATCGCCATCGCCCTGGTCCTGCCCTACCTCGGCTTCTCCAGGAAGGTGCAGGGCTGGCTCGCCGTCATCATGGTGGGCGCCGGCTGGGCCAACACGATCTTCTACTATTTCGCGAATTTCTCGGACAATCGCGGCGTGACCTTCGGCGCCAACGACTTCGGCCCCGGCAGCCTGTCCAGCTTCATCGCGCTTTTCCCTGCCGCCGTCTTCGGCCTCGCCAGCATGGCCGCGACGCTCTACATGGCCTGGAAAATCCTTCAGTCCAAGGACTGAACCCCGGAGCGAAAGCTCCTCTCTCCTCGACCTTGGCCCGGCTTTCGCCGGGCCATTTTTTTAGAGGTCCACCAGGGCCTCGGGCCGATAGATGTCATCCCCGGTCTCGGCCGCGACGTTGCGCAACGCGCTTGCCATGAAATCGACCCCCAGCCGCCGAGCGAGCGCAATCGGCCCCTCGGGATAATTGGTGCCGAAACGCATGGCGAGATCGACGTCCCCGGCACGGGCGACGCCGTCGGCTACCGCGTCGGCCGCCGCATTGGCCAACTGGGCCCAGACCCGAAGCGCGAGCAGCCCCGGCCGGTCCGGAATGCCGACCGCCGCCTTTCCGCACAATCCCGCGAAAGCCGCCGCCTTCGCCGTCATGTCCGGCGTCACCCCCGGCGATCCGGCGAAGGCGAGCGTGGGGGCCGTCTCGAAATCCCGGCACAGGTCGAAGAGAACGACGGGACGCCCCAGCATGCGTTCGAGGGTGGCCGCCCGCCGCCAGTCGGCCAGCATGAGCAGGACACCGTCCGCCTCATAGGCATCGACGGGAAGCTCCGCCGCCGCGCCCCCCGCCGCCAGACCGCCCGTCAGGGCGACCGGCCCTTGCCGCACCTCGGAAACGATACCGGGCGGGAGCAACCGCGCGACCGGCTTCGGCGCCGCGTCGTCGTAGATGCCACGCCCCGCCTTCCGGCCCAGCGCCCCGGTCTCGACCAGCCGGGCCTGCAGGGGTTGCGGTCGGAAACGGGTCCGGCCGTCATAGGCCGCGTAGACGCCCGAGGCGGCGGCGTAGTTGATGTCGTGGCCGATCATGTCGGCGAGCGCCAGGGGCCCCAGACGGAAGCCGCCGCAATCCTGCAGCACCCGATCGATGGTGGCGGCATCCGCCTCCCCCTCGTCCAGGGCGGCGAAACCTTCGGCATAGAACGGCCGCGCGACACGATTGACGATGAAACCCGGCACATCCCTGACCTCGACCGGTACCTTTCCCCAATCCTTCATCATGTCGACGAGCCGTTCCGCGACGGACGGCGCTGTGGCCTCGCCCCGGATCACCTCGACAAGCTTCATCGCCGGCACCGGGTTGAAGAAATGAAGCCCGGCGAAACGCCCGGCTTGGCGCAGGCCCCGCGCCATGCCGGAGACCGCGAGCGACGACGTGTTGGTCGCAAGGATGCAGTCGGGCCCGACCACATCCTCGAGCGCGCGGAATACGTGCTGTTTCGCCGCGAGATCCTCGATGATCGCCTCGATCACGACCGCTGCCGACGCCAGCGGGCCGAGCTGGTCGGTCCAGGTGATCCGCTCCTCGATCGCCGCCGCCTGCCCCGGCGCGAGCCTGGCCTTCTCGACCAATGCCCCGAGCGCCCCGGCAAGAAGCCCGCGCCCCCGTTCCAGGGACGCCGGCTTGTCGTCGTGAACGATCACCCGGCAACCGTGCCGGGCCGCGACCTGGGCGATGCCGGTGCCCATCGTGCCCGCCCCGATGACGCCGATTATACGCTCCATGGATTCCTCCTTGAATTAATAAACCGGTCGGTCATATAATGAAATTGGACTGAGAACAAGAAGCCTCGAGGGCATCCATCGGCGCGATGCTCCCGAAGCCGGAGCCTCGGCGAATTAATTTACCGTTTGACCGCTTAATTAAATACAAGGGGAGGTTTACCGTGAAACTGGCCAGCTATGCCTGCAACCGCTGGATCGACGCGGCGGCGGACGCGCAGCCCATCCCGAGCGCCATCGACGGCACGACGATCGCCCTTGCAAGCAGCGGTGACGTCGACTTCGCCGCCATGGCCGCCCATGCCCGAACCCGGGGCACGCGCAGCCTGCGCCGCCTGACGTTCCAGGGCCGCGCCGCCTTGCTGAAGAAGCTGGCCCAATACCTGTCCGACCATAAGGCCCCGCTCTACGACCTGTCGGCCCAGACCGGGGCGACGAGGCGCGACAGCGCCATCGACATCGACGGCGGCATCGGTACGCTCTTCGTCTATGCCGGCATGGGGCGGCGCGAGCTGCCCGACACCAACATGCTGATCGACGGGCCGCAACTGTCCCTGTCCCGTAACGGCAGTTTCGTCGGGCGCCATGTCGAGACCCCGATCGACGGCATCGCCGTTCACGTGAACGCCTATAATTTCCCGTGCTGGGGCATGCTGGAGAAACTGGCGCCGGCGTTTCTGGCCGGGGTGCCCTGCATCGTGAAGCCGGCGACCCAGACCGCCTATCTGACCGAGGCCATGGTCCGCCTGATCGTGGCGTCCGGCCTGCTGCCCGAAGGCGCCCTGCAACTGGTCTGCGGCCGTCTGGGCGATCTGTTCGACCATATGACCGGCCAGGACCTGGTGTCCTTCACCGGTTCTCTCGAAACCTCCCTCGTCCTTCGCAATCATCCGGCGATCGCGGCCAATGCGACGCGCTTCATCGCCGAACGGGACTCCCTGAACGCCGCGATCCTCGGGCCCGACGTCGCCCCCGGCAGCCCGGAATTCGACATCTTCGTGCGCGAGGTCGTGCGCGAGATGACCGTGAAGGCGGGCCAGAAATGCACCGCCATCCGCCGTATCCTGGTGCCGGCGGCGCAGGCCGACGCGGTTGCCGACGCGATCGTGCAGAAACTGTCGCGCGTGGTCGTCGGCGATCCCCGGGCCGAAGGCGTGACCATGGGCCCCCTGGTCGGGCTCGGCCAGCGCGACGATGTCCGCCGCCGGATCGACGCGCTGCTGGCGGAGGCGGAAATCGTCTTCGGCGATCCGGAAAACCCGACCGCCCAGGGCGCCGATCCGGCCGCCGGCGGCTATCTCCCGCCCATCCTGTTGCGCGCCCGCGATCCGAAGCGGGCGACGGCGCTCCACCGCGTCGAAGCCTTCGGCCCCGTCTCGACCCTCGTCGCCTATGACGATCTCGACGACGCCATCACCCTGGCGCGCCGGGGCGAAGGCAGCCTGGTCGCGACGGCGGTCACCTACGACCCGGCCGTCGCCGGCGACCTCGTCTTCGGCATCGCCAGCTATCACGGCCGCCTCCACCTCGTCGACCGGGACAGTGCCGCCGAATCGACCGGTCACGGCTCGCCCCTGCCGGGCCTCGTCCACGGCGGTCCCGGCCGCGCCGGCGGAGGCGAGGAAATGGGCGGCCTGCGCGGCCTGCACCATTACCTGCAGCGCACCGCCCTTCAGGGTTCCCCCGCCCTGCTGAGCCGCCTGACCGGCCATTGGAACAAGGGCGCGCCCGAGGTGACGGGTAACGCCCACCCGTTCCGCCGCGGCTTCGATGCCCTGGCACTGGGCGAGACCATCCATACCGCCCCGCGTACGGTCACCCTGGCCGACATCGAGCATTTCGCCCAATTCACGGGCGACACCTTCTACGCCCATATGGACGATGAGGCGGCCAGGGCCAACCCGTTCTTCCCGGGCCGGGTCGCCCATGGCTATCTCCTGCTTTCCTTCGCGGCTGGTCTCTTCGTCGATCCGGCCCCCGGTCCCGTGCTCGCGAACTACGGCCTCGACTCGCTCCGTTTCATGAAGCCCGTCTTGCCCGACGACGCGATCGCCGTGCGCCTGACCGTGAAGCAGAAATCCCCCCGCAACGCCGATTACGGCTAGGTGCGGTGGGATGTCGAGCTGACCAACCAGAACGACGAGACGGTCGCCACCTACGAACTCCTGACACTCAATGCCATGACGGAAAGGGCCGCCTGACATGTATGCCCAGATGGTCGATACGGGCGTCCAGCGCCTGCGCAGCACCGAGGAACTCGATGGCGACGAGCGGCACTTCCAGGAGCGGATCGACGCCGGCGTGCGCATCGAACCGGAAGACTGGATGCCGGATTCCTACCGCAAGACCCTGGTGCGCCAGATTTCCCAGCACGCCCATTCCGAGATCGTCGGCATGCTGCCCGAAGGCAACTGGATCACGCGGGCCCCCTCCCTGCTGCGCAAGGCGACGCTTCTCGCCAAGGTGCAGGACGAAGGGGGCCACGGCCTCTATCTCTACGCCGCCGCCGAGACCCTGGGGGTTTCGCGTGACGACCTGATCGACGCCCTGCACGAGGGCAAGGCCAAATATTCCAGCATCTTCAACTACCCGACCCTGACCTGGGCCGACATCGGCGCCATCGGATGGCTGGTGGACGGCGCGGCGATCATCAACCAGATCCCGCTCTGCCGCTGCTCCTACGGTCCCTATGGCCGCGCCATGGTCCGCGTCTGCAAGGAGGAGAGTTTCCACCAGCGCCAGGGCTACGACATCATGACGGTTCTCGCGCAAGGTTCGGCCGCCCAGCGCCGGATGGCCCAGGATGCCCTGAACCGCTGGTGGTGGCCCGCCGTCATGATGTTCGGTCCGCCCGACACCGAATCCGTGCACAGCGCCCAGTCGGCCGCCTGGCGCATCAAGCTGCACAGCAACGACGAATTGCGCCAGCGTTTCATCGACCAGACAGTGCCCCAGGCCGACCTGCTGGACCTGAAGATCCCCGACCCGGACCTGAGATGGAACGAGGCGCGCCAGAGCTACGACATCGGCGCGATCGACTGGAACGAATTCCATGCCGTCGTGCGCGGCGACGGCCCCTGCAACAAGGAGCGTCTCGCCGCGCGCAGGGATGCCTGGGACCGGGGCGCCTGGGTCCGCGACGCCGCCGCCGCCCACGCCGAAAAGACGACCATCGAAAGGAAAACGGGAGAAACGCGATGAAGGATTGGCCGCTCTGGGAAGTGTTCATCCGCAGCAGCCACGGGCTTGCCCACAAGCATGTGGGCAGCCTGCGCGCGGCGGACGCCGAAATGGCCATCGGCAATGCCCGCGACGTCTACACGCGGCGCAACGAGGGCGTGAGCATCTGGGTCGTCCGCTCGGCCGATATCGCGGCGAGCAGCCCGGGCGACAAGGAACCGCTGTTCGATCCGGCGCGGTCGAAGGTCTATCGTCATCCGACCTTCTTCCAGCTGATCGACGGCGTGAAGCACATGTAGGAGACCGGACATGTCCCTGTTCGACTATGTGCTCCGCCTCGGCGACAATGCCCTCATTCTTGGCCAGCAGCTTGCGGCCCTGACTGGCCACGGCCCCGTGATCGAGGAAGACATCGCCACCGCCAACATCGCCCTCGACCTCGTGGGCGAGGCCCGCCTGTGGCTCTCCCTCGCGGGCGAGATCGAAGGGGCCGGGCGGGACGAGGACGATCTGGCCTTCCTGCGCGACGAAATCGACTTCCGCAACCTCCTGCTGGTCGAGCGGCCGAACGGCGATTTCGCGGATACGATGGCGCGGCAATTCCTGTTCGATGCCTGGCACGAGGCCCTGCTCGAGGCGCTCTCGGCGTCCACCGATGCGCGCGTTGCCGCCGTCGCCGCCAAGAGCTGGAAGGAAGCGCGTTACCACCTCTCGCACAGCGGCGGCTGGGTCATCCGCCTCGGCGATGGTACCGATTACAGCCATGGCCGCATGTCCGGACGACCCGCTTCATGACTACGGCGTGGACGACGGCTATGGGTACTTCGACAAGGACGGCAACCGGTACCTGTTCATCGCCTACTTCAACTGGAAGCAGTGGAGCTACATCCGCGCCATACTGACGGCTTTGGCCAACGCCTACCTCTTGAC
>JAQVKV010000075.1 GCA_028694545.1 Zavarzinia sp.
TCGAACCCCCGATCAAGACCTGCCTGATGCCGCAGCTCGCCGGCAAGAAGCTCTGCCTTGTTTCGGTGCTGCGCGCGGGCGAGGGGCTGTTGTCCGGCATGCTCGACATCCTGCCGGCGGCCCGGGTCGGCCATGTCGGCCTCTACCGCGATCCCGCGACCCTGCAGGCGGTCGAATATTTCATGAAACTGCCGCGCGACATCGACGAACGCCTGGCCATCGTGCTCGATCCCATGCTGGCGACGGGCAATTCGGCGATCGCCGCCGTGCAGAAGGTGAAGGACGCCGGCTGCACCTCGATCAAGTTCTGTTCGCTGCTCTCGGCGCCGGAAGGGGTTGCCGCTCTGCGTGCCGCTCATCCCGACGTCACGGTCTATACCGCGGCGATCGACGAATGCCTGAACGATCACGGCTATATCGTGCCCGGTCTCGGCGACGCGGGTGATCGCCTGTTCGGCACGAAATAGAAAGAGGCGCGAAGACCGCCCGCGGTGCGGGCGGTCCTGGGAGCAGTGCTCAGTCGGATGTGCCGGCGGCGGCGGTCGCGACGGCCGACGGCATCTTCAGGGCGATGCAGGACACCGACTTCTGGCGCAGGGACAGGCAGGCCTGACGTGCCCCATTCTCGGTCAGGCCGACGAAGCGGGCGCGATAGATGGTGCCCTTGTCGTCCGTGCCCTGGTGTACGGCCATGCGGACGTCGCTCAGCAGCGAGGGGGCGAGGCGGGTCGCGGTATGCAGGTGATCGATCGCCGCGTCCTGACGGCGGAATGCACCGATCTGCACGCCCCAGGTTTCGCCGCTGGCGGCACGCTCACGCGCCTCGACCAGCTGGGCGTCCAGCGTGTTGGCGGCGACCACGGCGGGCGCGGCCGGACGCGGCGTCGGCGCCACAGGCAGTTCGACGGCGGCCGTGATCGTCTCCACCGCCGGTTCGGGGGCCGGGGTCCCGCTGTAGTCGGCCTCCGCCTCGTCTTCCTCGCCACGTGTGATTTCAGCGACCTTGGCGTCGAGGGCGGCGGCGGCAAGCGCGATGTCGGCTGGCGCCGGCTTGGTGGAGGGCACGACCTCGGGCTTCACGGGGGCGCTGGCGACCGCGGTGGCGCGTGGCGCCGATACCGCGCTCGGCAGGATCACCGGGGCACGTGCCACCAGTTCGGGCTTGGTCTTCAGGCGCAGGAAGGCGGCGTCGAGCAGTTCGATCATGCGGTCGTCGCGCGCCTTGGCGGAGGAGCCGCCGAAGATGGCGCCCACCAGATGGGTGCCGTCGCGCCGGACCGAGACCACGAGATTGAAGCCGGACGCCCGGATATAGCCGGTCTTGATGCCGTTGGTGCCCTGATAGCGCCCCAGCATGCGGTTATGATTGGTGATCACCTTGCCGCCGAAGCGCCACTTCTGGGTCGAGAACATCTCGTAATAGTCGGGGTAGTCGCGCATCAGGGCGAGGCCAAGGCGCGCCATGTCGTAGGCGCTGGTCACCTGTTCGTCGTTCGGCAGGCCGTTGGCGTTGCGGAACAGGGTGTCCTGCATGCCGAGTTCGCGGGCACGCGCCGTCATGCGCGCGGCGAAGGCTTCCTCGGACCCGGCGATCGCCTCGGCCAGTACGACGGACATGTCGTTCGCGGACAAGGTGATGAGCGACATGATCGCGTCCTTCACCTTGATGGTCTGGCCCGGGCGCAGGCCAAGCTTGGTCGGCGGGCGCGATGCGGCGTTGGCCGAGACCGTGAGGCGCTGGTCCATGGTCAGCGCGCCGGCTTTCAGGGCGTCGAAGGTCATGTAGATTGTCATCATCTTGGTCAGCGACGCCGGGTGGCGCTTGGCCGAGGGGCTGTCGGACAGGATGACGTGACCGGTCGAGGCGTCGAGGATGACGGCTGAATAGGGAGCGCGGGCAAGCGCCGGCGCGGCGCTGGCGACAAAGGCGCAGAAGAGGGCGAGGGCGAGGAGCGCAGGCGGGCGCGACCGCCGCGCGGTGATCCGCGCCGGTTTGGTCTGGCCCGTTCTCGTCAGGCCCAGTGCCGAAATGACTCGTGAAAGCGTCCCCTGCATCGGTTCGCCCCTGCACATGAATTCGCCCGCTGAAACGATAAGAGGCGATCGTCGGAATGTCCATGGAATCCGTAGCTTGTGGGGTATTATTGAGTTCAGGACTCAAGGCATGCCCTCAAGTCGCCAAAATTTCGCCTGCTTCGCGGCGCAAGGGGGTGGCGCAATGCCGCCGGGATGTTGTGCCGGTCGGCTGACGGAGGCGGTGGTATGACAAAGCATCGAGCCTGGCGCGGGGGGCTGACACTCGTGGCGCTGGCTGTTCTCGGGGCCTGCGCCCCCCACGGCGCCGTTACCAGCAACCTGGGGCGCCTGCCGACCTGGAACCGCTATCTCGCGGGGGATGACGTGCGGCAGGCCTGCGAGGCCGGCGGCCCCGATCGTATCCGCTTCGTCTATAATGCCGTCTGGCGCGAGCAGGTCCGGGCCTACGAGGTTGCCGTTACCGATTACGGGGCGCGGGTCGACCAGTTCGTCTGGGGGGCGGGGGCGCTGATCGCGGCCAGTGCCAACGGTCCCGAACTGGCCGCGACCAAGGCCAGCGTCGGTATCCACAAGGCGCGTCTCGCCCGGCTTGAGCAGGCTATGGCCGAGTCCGGTGTCGACGGGCCGGCGCCCGCCGGTGCGTTTCTGCGCTCGGATAATTTCTACTGGGTGGTCGCGTCCTGCCGGGCCGGACGCTTCCATTTCAATGCCTTCCAGTCGGGGGATGGTCGTTTCGAGGCCTTGAGTTTCCCCGCGCAGCTGATCGACGCCGATCGTACGGGGGTCGCCGTCAACCCGCCCCGGCGGCTCGATCTGCCGCCGCTCGCCGGTGCGCCGGCGGGGGCTTTCGACGACGACCGGCCCTTCACGGTCCATGTTTCCGACAATGGTCTCGACGTAGCGCGCTGGGATTGATCTTCCGGACGTTCTCCGTCTTTCGTCGAATTTTTGCTGCAATGCAACAATGCCCCTTGACTTCGGGGGGTATTGGTCCGACCTTTAGCCCATACCGCGTTGCAGCATGTCCATCCGCTCGGTGGGTCCGGCGATCAGGGCATGGTGGGCGACGCCGTAGGACTGACGCGGTGCATGTCGCACCGCGACGGCGGGCCGGCGCAGGTAGGCCGACCTGTCCCACGAAGCAAACGCGAACGAGGGATCGTTATGGCCACCAAAACCAAAGCCGCCAAACCGGAGACCACTGCAGTGAGCGATACCGCCACCGAAACCATCAAGGCGACCACCGAACAGGTGAAGGGCAAGATCGACCAGGCCCTGAAGGCGTTCGAGGATGCCGGCTCCGTGTCGAAGGACACCTACGAAGCCTTCGTCTCGTCCTTCAACATCACGGCGAAGGGCCTCGAGGGCGTGACCGCCGAGTCGAGCGCCTATGCGAAGAAGTCCCTCGAGGACCTCGTCGCCGTATCCAAGGCCGTCGTCGGCGCGAAGAGCCTGCGTGAAGTCGTCGATCTGCAGAACGACTACACCAAGGCCGCCTTCGACGCCTTCCTCGCCTACACCAACAAGATCGGCGAGATGACCGTGCAGTTCACGCAGGAAGCGGTCGAGCCGGTCAGCGCGCAGCTCGGCACCGTCTTCAAGAAGTTTGCCCAGCCGGTCGCCTGACCTGCTGCCGGCGAAGCGCCGGCTTGCTTACCATGGCCGGCGCAGTTCGTTTGCGTCGCTTGAGTGCCGATGCCGGCGCGGTTTCCGCGCCGGCATTTGCCGTTTGGGGGGCATCGGCGCGCATGGCCGCCCTTCCGGTGTCCGATCTTGTCAAGCGTGGGAATTCGCGCAGAATCGGGGGCAAGGGTGCTGGCCGACGGCGGCCGAAACCACCTCGGAAGCAAACGGGCCGCGAAGCACCATCACAATGGTGCTGGAAATGATGCCCGGGGCTTCCTACCTTCTACAGACGTTCCAATTCGTGATACCCGCCCATATGAGCAGCATGTCCGATTCCAGAACCGATCGTCCAGCCGGCGGCCCCGTCAGGGCCGCCGGGGGCGAGGATGACCACAACACCGGTCTCCTCACGGCGACGCGCCCCAAGACGGCGCGGCCTTCGATGTACCGCGTGCTGCTGCTGAACGACGATTACACCCCCATGGAATTCGTCGTCCACGTGCTTGAGCGCTTCTTCCACAAGAACCAGGAAGAGGCGACCCAGATCATGCTTCATGTCCATCAGAAGGGAGTCGGTGTCTGCGGTGTCTTCACCTACGAGGTGGCGGAGACGAAAGTGACCCAGGTGGTTGATTTCGCCCGTCGACACCAGCATCCCCTTCAATGCACCATGGAGAAGGAATAGGCGCGTCGGGCCTTCCGCCAGCCCGCGTGTCTGCCGGCCCTCCGACGAGGGATCCGGCCCCTGTGACCGCCCGTCCGGCGGTCGGCGCAAAGTGGGAGGTGTGCCTTGCCGTCTTTTTCGCGCAGCCTCGAGAAGTCCTTGCACAGGGCTTTGGCGCTCGCCAACGAGCGCAACCATGAATTCGCGACCCTCGAACATCTCCTGCTGGCCCTTATCGACGACAGCGATGCGGCCACCGTCATGCAGGCGTGCAACGTCGATCTCGACCTGCTGCGCCGGCAACTGACCGCCTATATCGAGACCGAGCTGGAGGGCCTCGTCGTCGATCAGGACGAGGATGCGAAGCCGACCACCGGGTTCCAGCGCGTCATCCAGCGCGCTGTGATTCACGTCCAGTCGTCCGGCCGCGACCAGGTGACGGGGGCGAACGTGCTCGTCGCCATCTTCGGGGAACGGGAGTCTCACGCGGCCTATTTCCTCCAGGAACAGGACATGACCCGTCTGGACGCGGTCAGTTACATCAGCCACGGCGTCGCCAAGCGTCCCGGCCTCGGCGAGACCCGTGCCGTGCGTGGTGCCGACGAGGAGGGGGCGGGCGATCCGAACGCCCAGCGCCGCCAGGGCGAAGCCAGCGCTCCGCGCAAGGGCGAGGCGCTTGCGACCTATGCCGTCAACCTCAACCGCAAGGCGGCGGATGGACGGATCGATCCCGTGATCGGGCGCGAGGCCGAGATCGAGCGTACCATCCAGATCCTGTGCCGCCGCCAGAAGAACAATCCGCTGCTGGTCGGCGATCCTGGTGTCGGCAAGACCGCGATCGCGGAAGGTCTCGCCCTCAAGATCGTCGAGGGCGAGGTGCCGGAGGTTCTGCTGAACGCCGTCATCTATTCGCTCGACATGGGCACGCTGCTCGCCGGCACGCGCTATCGCGGCGATTTCGAGGAACGCCTGAAGGCCGTGATCGCCGAGATCGAACAGTCGCCGGGCGCTATCCTCTTCATCGACGAGATTCACACGGTGATCGGCGCCGGCGCCACGTCGGGCGGTTCGATGGACGCGTCCAACCTGCTGAAGCCCGCCCTTGCCCAAGGCTCGTTGCGTTGCATCGGCTCGACCACCTACAAGGAGTTCCGCTCCTACTTCGAGAAGGACAGGGCGCTGCTCCGCCGTTTCCAGAAGATCGATGTGAACGAGCCCTCGATCCCGGATTCGGTGAAGATCCTCAAGGGGCTCAAGCCCTATTTCGAGGAACACCACCAGGTGCGTTACACCAACGACGCCATCAAGGCGGCGGTGGAACTGGCGGCGAAATACATCAACGACCGCAAGCTGCCCGACAAGGCGATCGACGTGATCGACGAATCCGGTGCCGCCCAGATGCTGCTGTCGCCGGCCAAGCGCCGCAAGACGATCGGGGTCAAGGAGATCGAGGCGGTGGTCGCCAAGATCGCCCGCATCCCGCCGAAGTCGGTATCGAAGGACGACAAGGCTCTCCTCGCCAACATGGAGAAGGAACTGCGCCGCGTGGTCTATGGCCAGGACGCGGCGATCACCGCGCTCTCGGCCTCGATCAAGCTCGCCCGCGCAGGGTTGCGCGAGGGGGAGAAGCCCATTGGCTCCTACCTCTTCTCGGGGCCGACGGGCGTCGGCAAGACCGAGGTCGCGCGCCAGCTTGCCAAGATCCTGGGCGTGGAACTCATCCGTTTCGACATGTCGGAATATATGGAGCGCCACACGGTCTCGCGCCTGATCGGTGCCCCCCCGGGTTACGTCGGCTTCGACCAGGGCGGGCTGCTGACCGATGCGATCGATCAGCATCCGCATTGCGTGCTGCTGCTTGACGAGATCGAGAAGGCCCATCCGGACCTGTTCAACATTCTTCTGCAGGTTATGGATCACGGCAAGCTGACGGACCACAACGGCAAGAAGATCGATTTCCGCAACGTAGTCCTGATCATGACCACCAACGCGGGCGCGGCCGAGGCGGCGAAGCCGGCGATCGGTTTCGGTCGGTCCTTCAACGAGGGGGCCGACGAGGATGCGATCAAGCGTCTGTTCACACCGGAGTTCCGCAACCGGTTGGACGCGGTGGTGCCCTTCTCGGGCCTGACGCCGGAGATCATTTCGAAGGTCGTCGACAAGTTCATCGCCGAGCTGGAGTTCCAGCTCGCCGATCGCGGCGTCGATATCACCGTGTCCCAGGCCGCCCGCAGCCATCTGGCCGAAACCGGTTTCGACCCGGCCTTCGGCGCCCGCCCGCTGGCGCGTGTCATCGCTGAACGGGTGAAGAAGCCGCTGGCGGATGACCTGCTGTTCGGGAAGCTGACGCGGGGCGGTTCGGTCCATGTCGACTTCAAGGACGGCCAGCTTGTCTTCGAGGTGGAGGCGGCCAAGCGTCCGCCCACCACCGAGGAGGACGAGGGCGATGCCGCGGAACGGACGCCTGAACTGACCCACTGAGACGGCGCGGGGCCGGTCGTTCGGGGACGGCCCCGATCCGGAGACAACGAACGAACCGGGACGGCGGAAATTGATAAAGATCAATTTCCGCCGTTTCATGTCCCGCCATGATCGTATTCCCTGTTCTCTGGAGACGATCATGCCTCACTTGCCGCTGTATTGGATCGTGCTGGCCGACGGTCATCACGCTCGCCTGCTTCAAGGGACGCGGCCCTTCGATGAATTGCAGGGTGTCGAAGGTGGCTCGATCGATGCCGAGGATGCGCACCACTTCAGCCGCGAGATCGGTACGGACCGGCCGGGGCGCGCCTTTTCCTCTTCGGACGACCGTCGCGCGGCGATGGAGCCGCATGAGGATCCCGAACGGGCCGAGGAGCGCCAGTTCGCCATGCTGCTGGCGAAGCATCTCGACGAGGCGGCCCGTGCCGGCCGCTACGATCGCCTGATCATCGCCGCTCCCCCGGCGGCTCTCGGCGACATCCGCAACATGCTGGGCGCCAGCACCCGCGCCCGCCTGCAGGCGACGCTGGACAAGGATTTGGTGAAGACGCCGTCGCCAGAGCTGCCGGAGCATCTGCTGGCGGCTATCGGCTTCTGATTCCGCCTCGGTTTCCGATCCTGCTCAGGCTGCCGCGATCCAGCGCCGCGCCGCCTTGCTGTCCTTCGCGGGGGGCAGGCCGAACAGGCGACCGTATTCCCGCGTGAACTGGGAAACACTCTCGTAACCGACGGCGAAGGCGGCGCTGCTGGCGGATGCCCCTTCCGCCATCATCAGGCGCCGTGCCTCGATCAGACGCAGGTGTTTCTGGAACTGCAGCGGCGAGAGCGAGGTTACGGCCCGGAAGTGCTGGTAGAAGGACGACGGGCTCATGCCCGCCGCCGCGGCCAGACGGTCCACCGGCAAGGTCCGGGCGAATTCCGCCCGCAGCAGCGATACTGCCCGGGCCACGCGGCGGACCGGCCCTTCGGGCATGCCGAGCCGCCGGATGGCGGGGCCATGGCGCCCGGCCAGCAACCAATAATGCATTTCC
>JAQVKV010000076.1 GCA_028694545.1 Zavarzinia sp.
GTGTTCGGCCGACGGCTATGTCACCGATTTCTCGATGGGCTACCGCGCGAAGGGTACCTTCGACTATCCCGATGCGATCCTTGGCTGGAATGCGAAACCCTTCGTGACCTGGGCACATGACGTGGTCGGCACGGCCTCGGACGGCACCTATGTCGAGGGCCGTATCGCCCTTGGGCTCGGCGTCGATTTCGAGCGCTCCGGCTACGGCTTCGGGGCCTCCTACACCCGCTTCATGGGCGGCGAATACAACTACGGCAAAGATCGCGATTTCGTTTCGATCAACGCGACGGCCCGTTTCTGATCCGGGGGAGGACAGTTTCGATGAACAAGATTGTAATGCTTTGTGTGGCGGCGGTCGCTCTCATCGCCACGGCGTCGCCCGGACTTGCCGCGACGACGGAGGCGGAGGCTGCGCGTCTTGGTGCGGACCTGACCCCGATCGGGGCCGAGCGCGCGGGCAATGCGGACGGTACCATCCCCGCCTGGGACGGCGGACTGAAGACCATGCTGCCCGGCGTCGTCCCCGGTATCTCGCGGCCCAATCCGTTTCCGGATGAAAAGCCGCTGTTCACCATCCGCGCTGCCGATGTGGAGCGCTACAAGGACAAGCTGACTCCCGGCCAGATCGCCATGCTGACGCAATACGCGGGCAGCTTCTTCATGAACGTCTATCCGAGCCATCGCACGGCGGCCCTGCCGGAAAACGTCTATGCGGCGATCCGGGAGCAGGCAACCAAGGTCCAACTCGAGGATGGCGGCTACGGCCTGTCCGGTCTTGGCCTCTCCACGGTCCCCTTTCCGGTCCCGATGACGGGCCAGGAGGCCATGTGGAACCATCTGGTGCGCTATCGGGGCCAGGCTTTCGATCGTCGTGTCGTCCAGGCCGTGGTGAAACGCGACGGCAGCTTCACGCCGATGATCTACCACGACCTGCTGACGTTCCGCTCGGGCGTGCCCGAGACGCCGGAAAACGCGGATATCGTCCTGAAGATCGTGCAGGAAATCCTGCAGCCTCAGCAACTCGCGGGGACCAAACTGCTTGGCATCGACCGGCTGAATCCGGTGCGCGAGCCGCGCAAGGCGTGGATGTACAATGCGGGGGCGCGTCGCGTGCTACGGGCGCCCGAAATCGCCTATGACAATCCGGGTATCGGCGCCGATGGCGCCCGGACCAACGACAATTACGAGATGTTCAACGGCGCGCTCGATCGCTATGACTGGAAGCTCGTCGGCAAGCGGGAAATCTATATTCCCTACAACGCCAATATGCTCGACGACCGCAGTCACGAGTATACGGACATCCTGAAGCCGAACCACCTGAACCCGGACCTGCTGCGTTACGAGCTGCATCGCGTCTGGGTCGTCGAGGCGACGCTGAAGGAGGGCATGCGCCATCTCTATTCCCGCCGGGTCTATTATCTCGACGAGGATAGCTGGTCGATCGTCGGCGGCGAGCATTACGACGGCCGTGGCGAACTGTGGCGCGTCTCGGAAGCGCATCTGATCCAATATACCGAGGCGACTGTGCCTTTCTATTGCGTCGAGGCGCTCTATGATCTGCTCGATGGGCGTTACATCGCCTTCGGCATGAACAACCAGGAACCTTACGAGATTAATTTCGATTGGCGCGCGGACGACGACTTCTACACGCCTTCCAACCTTCGGCGAATTGCGAACTGACCACCCTCCTGAGGCCGAAGGCAGACTGCCGGCGATCCTCGGATCGCCGGCATTTTTTGTCGGGTGTCAGCGCTGGATGACGCGAAGCGCCCGTGCCTTGGCGAGCGCCCCGGCACGGTTTTTCACCCCGAGCTTCGAATAGATGTTGTAGAGGTGCCATTTGACCGTCGGCACCGAAAGCGACAGGCGCGAGGCGATCTGGCTGTTGTCGAGCCCGGAATCGAGCAGTTGCAGCAATTCGATCTCGCGCGGGGTCGGTGTCTCGACGACATAGCCATCGTTTTCGACGGGGTGGGAGCGCGTTGCCGCCGGGCTGACACCGAGGGCATCACAGACCTGCGAGAAGAAGGCGAGATCGGTCGCGAGCGTCAGACCGAACTTCTTCATCGGCGTCGCCTGCACGATCTGGGTGACGAGATCGTGCTGGTCGAGGAAGGGGCGCATCAACTGGCGCTTGGCCGCCGTCACCACCGCGCGGGCGAGCGACTTCACGGCGCCGTCCTGATTGTCGAGCCGGGTCATCAGCCCCGCCTGCATCAGATGCAGTTCCACCTGGTCGCGCCGGCGGCCGGTCTCGACCGCATCGCGCAACTCCTCCTCCATCAGGCTGCCGGCCTCCTTCAGGTTGCCGGCGGCCATCAACATCTCGATGCCCGCCATCTTGGCGGCGGATCGTTCCATGGCGGTGAAGGGCGCGGTGCCGTCCGGTCGGAAAGTGCTCGGGCGGGACCAGAGCCCGAGGGTTTCCGCCTTGTCGAAGGCATCGCTGCTGCGCCCGCTGCGGATGGCGCAGCGAATGAGCGCGAGGTCGACCAGGAACGGCAGGCGCCGCGCATAGCGCCTTGCGATGGACTGCAGCATCTCGATGTTTTCGGGCGTCTGGTCGTTGCCGGGGCATTCGAGGGCGACCTCGATGCCGAACCACGCGGTATCGAGGATGCCTTCCCCGGTTCCTGTCTCGATCGCCTGGCGGACCATCTCAACCGCCTCGCGCAGGTGCCCGCGATCGGCCACGGCCCGGGCCCGGCCAAGGGCCAGGACCGAGACGATGGCTGCCGAGTCGCCGATGTTTGAGCGCACGCGCTCCTCGGCCTCGCGCAGATTGTGCTCCGCCTCGACCGGGTCGCCCTGCAGCAGTTCGACGATGGCGCTGACCGCCGCGACCCATGAGAAGCCATATTCGCTTCGCACGCCGACGATCGAGTCCTGCGCCATGCGCAAGGCCCGGCGCGCCGTCGGGAAGTCGTGATTGACCGCGCAGGCGATGGCATAGCCGCCGGCGACGGCGGCATAATCGAAGGTACCGGCATCGGGAAAATCCTCGAGCCAGGCCGGCGCTTCCGCCCGGACCGCGTCCAGGCGGTCGAGGTGGAAGTTCACGATGATGGTGGCCATGCGGTAGGGGGCCCACAGGACGCCCTTGCCCTTGCTGACCGGATCGACCTGGCGGATGCGATCGCCCAGGCTATCGAGTGCCGCCTTCGCCTGCTCGTAGTGCCGGTTGAAGGCGAGCGCCCACGCGTACCACAGCAACGTGTCGAGCCCGATTTCGACGCCGAGGCCGAGCGCCTGTTCCACCCATTGGGTGAAGGTGCCGAGTTCGCCCCGGTCCCGCACCATGGGCCGGGCCAGCCCCTCCAGGATTCCGGAGACGAGGTCCGGCAGGGGGCCGGCCAGGGCCAATTCGAGGGCATAGGCCCTGTCGCCCTTGGCCAGCAGCCAGTCCGCGGCGGCCCGCAACACCGCGAGCCGGCGCTCCGGCGTCTGCCGGTGCGTGGCCTCCGCCAGCAGGAACTGACGGAACAGACTGTGGAAGCGGAACCACGTATTGCCGCGATCGAGCGGGACGATCAGCACGTTGCGCTCGACCAGGAAACGCACCCAATGGCCGGCGCGGGTGTTGCCCGTCGCCGCCTGCGCCAGTTCGACGGAAAAGCCGCGCAGTTCCGCGATGTCGTGCAGAAAACTCACAAGGTCCGGATCGAAGCTCGAAATCAGCCGTCGAGACAGCAGGTCGGCGAGATCGGCGTCGGCCCCCGAAAAGCTCTCCAGACCTTCGACGGGGTCCGTCTCGTTGGTCAGGATCAGCTGGATGAGGCGGATGGCGGCCGGCCAGCCTTCGGTCTTGGTGACCACGGCGGCGATGTGTTCCCGGGTAAGGTCCCGCACACCAGAGGCCTGCAGCAGCGCCGCCGTCGTCCCGAAATCGAAGCCGAGTTCGGAAATCGTGATGCGCCGCAATTTCATCTCGATACGCGCGCGGCCCGCGTCGAAGGGAATGGGATCCGTCGACGTCATGGACAGATGCAGGGCATCCATCGTGCGGAACACCAGCGCATCGATCAACAGGGCGAGGGCGGGATCGCGGCAGGAGTTCAGGTTGTCGATGAAGATCGCGGTTTCGCCGGGGAGGCGATTGAGATGCGCGACCAGCCGGTCGATACGGTGAGGCTGGCTGCCGCGCGGATCCTCGACCGAGGCGGCATGAAGGTCCATGCGGGACAAGCCGACCGCATGTTCGAGCAGGCTCAGGATCATCGAGAGATCGGCCTCCCGATCGTCGATGCTGACCCAGAGGCAACGCGCTCCCGACGCGGTCGCCAATTGGTGCAGCTGCGTCATCAGCACCGTCTTGCCGTAGCCGGTCGGTGCGACAATGGATGTTACTTTAGGCAGGGGGCCCGCCGCCTGAAAGGACTGGATCACCCGCGTCGGCACCGGGGCGAAAGCATAGCGCGGCGGATCGAACCGCCCGGCCCCGATGAAGGAATTGGTGTCGATGGAACCGCTGTTCCCCTGGAGCTCAGGTTGTTGCTGCATTGCGTTCAAACGCGCGTGCGTTGCCTGCGACGAAACGATCGCTTCCGCCCGGAATCCCGATTTTCGAATCTGTCCATGCATGAAGGCATGCTCCTTCCCCCCAAGTGCCGGCCTGCCGTTTTTTGTTGGTCGCGATGCCACGGCTTGCCTGAAGTGTTCCGTGTGTTTCGGAACGGTTTCACATCGTAGCACTTTGTATCGCCCGGTGCCTTAGTGGATCGCTATCCGTTCCAATGGATTGGCGCCGATCATAGATTTTTTTTTGGCCCAAATCGGCGCGAACCAAACCTTTCGTCCGGCGACATGCCGTGCCGCCAAGCTGGTAATTCCCCAACCATCGATGAAATTCGGTGGCGGCGGCCGAAGTGGCCGGCAGTAGGGAGGGAAAACATGTCTATTGCGGATGCGCTACGGGTATCGCCCGGCGCGGAAACGAATGCTGTCGCCGGTCGCGCGGCGGTCCTGTCTTCGTCCGGTGGGTCGTTTTCGATCGAAGAGATCACGTTGCAGAAACCGCGCGGCGACGAGATTCTCGTCAAGGTCGCAGGCGTTGGCGTCTGCCATACCGATGTCGTCTGCCGGGACGGCTTCCCGATGCCGATGCCTGTCGTCCTCGGGCATGAGGGGGCCGGCGTGGTCGAGGCCGTAGGCGCCGGCGTGACCCGGATCAAGCCGGGTGACCATGTCATCCTCAGCTTCGATTCCTGCGGGGCATGCCCCAACTGCGCCCGTTCGGCCCCGTCCTATTGCTACAATTTCATGCCGGCGAATTTCGGTGCCGTCCGCATGGCCGACGGCTCGACGCCGATGAATGCCGCCGACGGCCATCCGATCAACGCCCGCTTCTTCGGCCAGTCGTCCTTCGCCACCCATCTCATCGCGCGCGAGCGGAACGCGGTGCCGGTTCCCGCCGACGCGCCGCTCGAAATCCTCGGCCCGCTCGGTTGCGGTATCCAGACTGGGGCCGGCTCCATCCTGAATTCCCTGAAGGTCGGGCGAGGCGACGCCGTCGCCATCTTCGGCGCGGGCGCCGTCGGCCTCAGCGGGGTGATGGCGGCGCGTATCGCCGAGGCCGCGCATATCGTCGTAATCGAACCCAACCCATCCCGGCGCGACATGGCCCTCGAATTCGGTGCGACAGCGGTGATCGACCCAAAGGCGGTCGAGGACGTGGTGGCCGCCGTCAAGGCCGCCGGCCCAGGCGGTGTCTCCCATGCCCTCGATACCACCGGTATCCCGGCGGTGATCGGGGGCGCCTTCCAATGCCTGCTGCCGAACGGCATGCTTGGCCTTGTCGGCATGCCCCCGCCGGATGCCGCTTTCCCCGCCAATATCATGGACATGCTGGTGCGCGGCGTCGGCGTGAAGGCCTTCGTCGAGGGCGACAGCGATCCCGAGATCTTCATTCCGCAACTCGTGAAGTATCACCTTGAAGGCAAGCTGCCGTTCGATCGGCTGATCAGGCGCTACAGCCTCGACCAGATCAACGAAGCCTTCGAGGACACGATTTCGGGCCGGGCGATCAAGCCTGTCCTGATCCTCTGACCGTCCGGCCTCCGGGCCGGCGACAAGATGAAAGTCCGACCCCGGCGCCGCCCCTGGCGGCGCCGAATGGCGGCATATGTTCAAAAAAACAAAATAAATTGCGTAAGGGAGTTGTCCATGTTTCGAAACAACCTGGTCGCGGGGATCGTCCTGATTCCCGTTGTGACCGCATCGGTGCCGGCCCGCGCGGTCGATCTCTCGTTCTCGGGGTTCGTGCGGCAGGAAATCGCCGTCAGCCTGGATGACAGGGAAAACCCCTTCAATACGTCCGGGAATCCGTACAATGGGGTGGCCGTGGCAACCAATCCGCTGATCCCGCTCGGGACTTCGACCACCCGTCCGACCCGATCCTCGGACAATGACTTCAATCTCTTCGCCACCCGCCTCGAACTCAATCTCGACGCGGCATTCAGCTATAATTTTAAGTTTCACGCCACGGCGCGCGGCTATTACGACTGGAACGTCTACGACGACAACGGCGACACCAGCTTCTTCGAGACGCCGCTGCGGGGCGGCGACCGGGGTGCCCTGTTCGAGGTTTCGGGCAAGGACTATATGCTCGATCTGCCCGCCGCCTATTTCGATTATTCGACTGGACCGCTGTTCTTTCGCCTCGGCAACCAGCAGATCGCCTGGGGCGAATCCATCTTCTTCCGGGTTCTCGACGTGCCGAACGGTCTCGACCTGCGGCGCCACCTGATCCTTGATCCGGCGGCGGAGGAATTCTCGGATAAACGCGTCGCCTCGCCCGCCTTGCGCGCGTCCTGGCAGATCGACCCGGTGTGGGAAATCGACGCCTTCGTGCAGCAATTCTCCCCCTCGATCCAACCCAATCCGTCAACGCCCTATAACACGATCCCGGATCAGTTCACCGTTCATGACCGCTATTCCCAGGTCGATAACACCTGGAACGTCGGCGGTCGCCTGCGGGCGCAGTTCGAATCGCTCGGGCTGCAGTTCATGGCGGTCAGCCGGCGCAACCCGGACGGTGTCTATCGCTGGACCGCCTCGGGGGTGAACCGGGACTTGCCGATCGCACCGGGCTCTGGCGCCTTCCTGGCCCAGACGCCCTTCGAGGTCGATCCGGTGAATGGCGTCTATTCAGCGCGGGAGTGGTTCGACTATGCCGGCATGGTCCGGCTGGATGGGCTTAACGCCTTCAACGCCGCGCTCACCGATTTTCCGGTTGCCGGTGCCCTGGCCGGCTCCCTCGGGATCACGCCGACCGGCGACATCGCCTTCGCCAACCGTGCCCTCGACACGCTCTTCATGGCCGGTGGTGGCCTCAGGGGCCATATCGAGCGGCTCTATCCTTACGAGAATGTCTTTGGCGTCGGCGTCAACTACATCTTCGAGGGCGAGCCCGACACGCTGTTCGATCAGCTCATCGCCCGAATGGAAATGAGCTATACGCCGGACAAGACCTTCACGGCCCCGTCGCTGTCTCAGGCCATGCTGGTCAAGGACGAGTGGACGATGGCGCTGGTCTTCGAGAAAAATCATCGCTTCAGCCAGAACTTCCCGGCTACCTATATCGTCTTCCAGTATCTCTTCAAGTCGGAGAGCGATCTCTTCGGTCGTCCCCTCGATGGTTACGGCGGCAGCGCGACGGGGGCCGCCACGGGGGTCGATGGCGGTTACCATGCGCTTGCGCTCGCCATCCAGCAGCCGTCGCCGACACTCGAATGGCGTTTCGACTTCACGGCGCTCTACGACCTGCGCGGCGGGGTCATGTTGCAGCCCGGCGTCAAATGGAAGCCCGACAGCGACTGGCAG
>JAQVKV010000077.1 GCA_028694545.1 Zavarzinia sp.
AAGACCAGGGGCAGTCGGCATAGATGACTTTGTACTTCTCCCCCATTGACTACTCCTCGTCCGGAGCAACCCGACAATTCCTCATCCACTCTGGACCAAAGGACTTTTTGGTAGGAACCCAGAACTCCACCCTGCCGTCCTCCAGAGCAGAATTGTTATCGCGTAGCACGCTGGCTTTGACATCGCCACGTACCCTGTCCAGTAGCACGAGCGTCTCCGGCTGGTAGGGTAGTGTAGGCGTTCCACCAAGGCTGGAATCAATACCGAATTCCAATCGCAACTCCTTGCGATCTATATTCTCACTACGGGTAGGCGACTCCTTCGGCGGCCGGGTAAGTATCGTAGTCATCGCCACGTTGATGTCATCTCTGGCCACCAGCACTTGAAGGAACTCCGCATCATGAGCTGACTTGGCGATATTCCAGAAATGGTCCGGTTGCGGGATAGGACTTCCCTTTCGCCCTTCAGTAGATCGCCGCTTGGCTAAGAATTCAGCTTTGGATAATCCTGTCACCTCGCGGTAGGCGAGATCCTGGGTGTGCTCCCAGATACGAGCCATGCTCTCAACCATTATCCAGTCGCCAGGCTTGATAGTCTCTAACACCTTGCCAAACGCCAGGAGTAGCTCATCCATCGTCTGGCAGTAGTAGTAAATAATATTGTCGGGAGCACTGGCTCCGAACTGACGGTACACGCTGGCAAATTTGTGCTCTGTATCGAGAACATACACTTTCGCTCCAGGATTATAGATGACACAGCCGTCAAGGTTATCAACCTTACCATTGACCACCATAGCTATGGATATCAGGGCAGATGTTTTCCCCACTCCGTCCTTGCCTCCGATGAGGATAAATTCTCGTCCGGCACCAGCAGTCAGAAGATCGCTGGATGTCAAAGGGATAATATGATTCTGATTATTGCTCATGCGTAACCTCCGGGCAAAAGCCCCTTTCCTGTAGATAGTTTCGTGTGCTATAACTATATCGTGCCAGCGGTCCTCGATACTTTGCCCCGTCAACCGGATAATACGCAAACTCGGTCCCGCAGACCATCCAGCCAAGGTCAGGAAGCCACATAATGCCGTCTAGCGAGGCGATAATGCGGTCTTTGATACTTTCTACGTCCGGCTGGTAAAAACCGCCCAGATTCGCAACGTAGTGCGTCAGATAGCAGTCTACGGATGTCCCCCAGATGAGTCCCCATGGATCGGCATTGTTGCGCCGCCCGACATTCATCTGGAACCAGACGCCGCTGTCGCCGCCACCGGCCGGACGCCCGCCCGACAGGCGCGGGCCGCGCGCGGGCGCGGGCGCTTCCTCGCTCAGGTCCTCGGGCGCCGGCAGGTCGGTGCGACGCAGGCGGATCAGGGCGGCGGCGATGCGCTCGGCGCCGTGGCGCTCCAGCAGCTCGCGGGCCAGCACCAGATCCTCTTCCGTCGCCTCCGCCGTCAGGGCGGGATCGGCCAGCAGGCGCTCGTGGTCGAGACGCTGGATCTCGTCGGCGGTCGGGGCGCCCGACCAGACGATGTTCAGGCGCGTGCCCATCAGGAGCTGTTCGGCCCGGCGGCGCCGGTGGTAGGGCACGACGATGACGCAGGTGCCCTTGCGCCCTGCGCGCCCGGTGCGGCCGGAACGGTGCAGCAGGGTCTCGCGGTTGTTCGGCAGCTCGGCGTGGATGACGAGGTCGAGATTGGGCACGTCGATGCCGCGCGCAGCGACGTCGGTCGCGACGCAGACACGGGCCCTGCCGTCGCGCACCGCCTGCAGGGCATGGGTGCGCTCGTTCTGGGACAATTCGCCCGACAGCGCCACGGTGGTGAAGCCGCGCTCCTGCAGGCTGGCCTGCAGGTGGCGCACGGATTCGCGCGTGGTGCAGAAGATCATCGTCACCCGCGAGTCGTAGTAACGCAGGATGTTCACCACCGCGTGCTCGACCTCGTTCGGGGCGACGCGCACGGCGCGATATTCGATGTCGGCATGGGCCTGGCCACGCGCCGTCGCCTCGATGCGCAGGGCGTCGCGCTGGTAGTTCGTCGCCATGCGCGCGATCTCGGGCGCGATGGTGGCCGAGAACAGCAGGGTGCGGCGGCTGTCGGGCGTCGTCTCGAGGATGAACTCGAGGTCTTCCTGGAAGCCGAGGTCGAGCATCTCGTCCGCTTCGTCGAGGACGACGACGCGCAGGCCCCCGGTCTCGATCCGGCCGCGTTCGAGGTGGTCGCGCAGGCGCCCCGGGGTGCCGACGATGATATGGGCGCCGTCATGGAGCGCGCGGGCCTCGCGCCGGACGTCCATGCCGCCGACGCAGGAGACCACGCGGGCCCCGGCCGGGCCGTAGAGCCAGGAGAGTTCGGTGTGCACCTGCATGGCCAGTTCGCGCGTCGGCGCGATGATCAGGGCGAGCGGGGCGGCGCGCTGCGGAAAGCGCTCGTCTTCGCCGAGCAGGTCGCCGGCGATCGCCAGCGCATAGGCAATGGTCTTGCCGGAACCGGTCTGGGCGGAGACCAGGAGGTCGCGGCCCATGGCCTCTTGTTCGAGGACGGCGGTCTGGACGGCGGTCGGCTCGGCGTAGTCGCGGGCGGCGAGGGCACCGTTCAGATGGGGATTGATGAAGGGAAAGGGCATTGGGCCTCGGTCGAGCCGGTTCGGGACAGGGCGGCGGAAAGGTCAGGTGCCGCCTTGCGGGGAAACAGGCCCGGAAAGGGAACGGCGCGCGGAAACGCGCCATGCGCGTCCGGTGCCACTTCCTACATGATCTTGGCGGCGAACGCCATGGCGCCGCGCGCATGGCCACCCGGATTTTGCGAGGGGGCCGGGGCGGACATGCCCGAAACGGGCAGGGAACGGGCCATGACCCATGCCCTCGATACGAGTTGTCGGCGGGCGGAGCCGGTTCATCATCGATGCGGCTACAGCACGATGGAGAGGGCAGGGTGAGCACTTCCGCCGAAACCACGATCATGGAAGCGGCACCGGGCATCGACGCGCCCCTGACCGCCCGCGACCTCGACCGGATGATCCCAGGGGTGCTGGACGGGCTGAACATCCTCGCCGGCGGCGCCAATGTCATCCTGCAATTGGGCTGGCCCGGCGTCGGCCATGGCGTCGCGGAAAGCCGGGTCGAGAGCGGCAGCCTGCTGAAACATCCCTTCAAGCGCACGCGCACCACGCTGACCTATCTCGCGGTCGCGACCATGGGCACTGCGGCGGAGAAGCGCGCCTATGCCGGGGCGGTGAACCGGGTGCATGCCCGGGTTCATTCGACGGATCAGTCGCCGGTCCGCTATTCGGCCATGGATCCGGAGTTGCAGCTCTGGGTCGCCGCCTGTCTCTATTATGGCTTCGTCGATTCCCTGACCAAGTTCCGCAAGGCCCCGGCCCCGGAGGTCGCCGCCGATTTCTACAGGCGCGCGGAAGGCCTTGGCACCATGCTGCAGGTCCGGCCCGGCCTGTGGCCGGCGGATCTCGAAGCCTACCGGGCCTATTGGGCGCAGGGCCTCGCCCGGGTCGCGATCGACGGGACGGTGCGGCGCTATCTGAACGATCTCGCCGAACTGCGGTTCCTGCCGAAGCCGCTCGCCTTCCTGTTCGGGCGCTTCAACCGCTTCGTGACCACGGGTTTCCTGCCGCCCGAGCTGCGCGCGGCCATGGGCTTCGACTGGGACGCGGGGCGGGAGCGCCGCTTCCTGCGCCTGACCCGCCGGCTCGGCACGGTGAATGGGCTGATGCCGCGCGTGCTGCGCCAGGCGCCCTATCTCTATGTCCTATGGGACTTCCGGCGTCGCCTGCGCAAGGGCCTGCCGCTGGTCTGACGGGGCGAGGCAGCCAAGGGCCGTCAGGCTTTCGCGCAAGGCGTGGTCGAGGGGCGTGTGCGGTTCCTCGCCCAGGAAGGCGACGAGGCGGCGGTTGTCGAGGCGCAAGGGCACGCGCCACAGGTAGCGCATCTCCAGGATTTCCCGGAACAGCGGCACGGCCGGTGCCGCGAGGCGCAGGACCCACCAGGGCAGGCGGCGGATCGGCAGGTCCGGCCGGCCGGCGACCCTTCGGATCGCCTCCGCCATGCCGATGCCGCGCTCGAACCAGTGGCCGTCGAAATGAAAGCGGGCGAAAGGCGGCAACTCCTCCTCGCGGTCGAGCAGGCGGGCGAGGGTCTCCGCCACGTCGGGCAGATAGGCCCAGGCATGGCCCACATGCGCCTCGCCCGGCCAGGTGACGGCGGCCAGCGGCCGGCCGGGCTTCACCAGTCCCTGCGTGAACCAGGAATTGCCCGTGCGTGGCCCGAAGAAATCGCCGGCGCGCAGGATCAGCGCCGGCAGGCCCGAGGTTTCGAGCCGGTGCTCCATGGCGATGCGCAGGCGGCCCTTCACCGTTTCGGCGCGCTGGGGCGCATCTTCCGTCAGCAGGCGGGGGCCGTCGGCCGGGTAATTGTAGATCGTGCCGGGCAGGACGATGCGGGCGCCATGGCGCGTGGCGGCGGCGATCGTCGCCTCGATCATGGGCAGGACGAGGCGCGGCCAGTCGCGATAGCCGGGCGGGTTCACCGCATGGACGATGACAGCGCAGCCCTCCGCCGCCTTCGTCACGGTGGTGGCATCGAGGGCATCGCCCTCGATCCAGTCGAGGCCGGGCAGGGCGGGGGCGCGGGCGCGGTCGCGGATCAGCCCGCGCAAGTGCCAGCCGTGGCGGGCCAGCGCGCGGGCGGTTTCGCCGCCGACGCCGCCGGTGGCGCCGAGGATCAGGGCTGTCTTCGTCATCTCGTCTCTCCTTGGTCGGGTGCGGAGAGGATGGCGGGGCTTCCTGCTGTTTGAAATTGCATGAAGTGAAACATCAGCTATAAGAAAATCCATGAACACGCCGGGCTGGGACCATTACCGGAGCCTGCTGGCCGTGCTCGACGGGGGCAGCCTGTCGGCGGCGGCGCGCCATCTCGGCCTGACCCAGCCGACTGTCGGTCATCACATCGCGGCGCTGGAGGCGGGGCTGGGCGTGCCGCTCTTCCTGCGCTCGCCCCGGGGCCTGACGGCGACGGAGACGGCGCTGCAACTCCGCCCCCATGCGGAAGCGATGGCCCTTGCCGCCGCCGCGCTGGAGCGGGCGGCCTCGGGCCCGGCCGAAGGGCTGGCCGGCACGGTCCGCGTCACGGCGAGCGACGTGGTGGGCGGCCTCGTCCTGCCGTCCGTGCTGGCGGCGATGCGCAACGCGCTGCCGGGGATCGTGGTCGAACTTTCCCTGTCCAACCGGACGGCGGACCTGCTGCAACAGGAAGCGGATATCGCGATCCGCATGGTGCGGCCGGTGCAAGGGGCGCTGGTCGCACGCCATCTCGGCGACGTCGGTTTGGGTTTCTATGCGACGCGGGACTATCTTGCCCGCAGGGGCACGCCGAAAAAGCTGCGGGACCTCATGGATCACGGCATCATCGGGCCGGACCGGGACATGGCGGCGGTGCGCGGTCTGCCGGGGGCGGAGGCGGGGCTGGCCGGCATTCCCTTCGTCCTGAAGGTGGACAGCCAGGTGGCGCAATTCGCGGCGATCCGCGCCGGCGTCGGCATCGGCGTCTGCCAGCACGCGCTGGCGGTGGCGGAGCCCGATCTCGTGCCCCTGCTGGCGGACGCGTTCCATCCCGTTTTACCGGTCTGGCTGGTCCGGCATGAGGATCTGCGGGCCAGCCGGCGCATCGGCGCCGTGTTCGATTTCCTGGCGGCGGCCCTTGGCGCTTACATCGCCCGGGGGCGGGCCGCCATGCCGATGAAGGAGCAGACGACGTGACCACCATCGATCCGATCACCCATGCCCCGAACGGCCGGCGGCGCGGGCGCGGCCTGGGCCTGCCGTTCCGGGGCGTGCCCGGGCCGAACAATGCGATCACCGACGTGCCCGGTGTCACCGTCGGCTTCACCACCCTGATCGGCGAGGACCGGCCGGTGCGTAGCGGGGTCACGGCGATCCTGCCCCGGCCGCGCGGTGACTTGCTGCACCCGGTCTGGGCCGGGGTCTTCTCGATGAACGGCAACGGCGAGATGACGGGGGCGCATTGGGTGCGGGACGGCGGCTGGGCCTCGGGCCCGATCGCCATCACCAATACCGCCTCCATCGGCATGGTCCATCATGGGGTTACACGCTGGATGATCCGGGAATTCCGCGACGCGGTCGAGGATCTCTGGCTGCTGCCCGTGGTGGGGGAGACCTATGACGGCTTCCTGAACGAGATCTACGACCTCCATGTGACCGAGGACCATGCGATCGCGGCGATCGAGGCGGCGAAGCCCGGCCCGGTCGCAGAGGGCAATGTGGGCGGCGGCACCGGTATGATCGCCTATGAATGGAAGGGCGGTACCGGGACCGCGTCGCGCAAGGTCTCGGTGCGCGCGGGGGATTACACGCTCGGCTGTCTCGTTCAGGCCAATCACGGGCGCGGGCCCTGGCTGGAGATCTGTGGCAAGCGGGTGGGCGACGTCCTGTTGCCGCCGCCGGTCTGGCGCAAGGAGACGGGCTCGATCATCGTCGTGATCGCGACGGACGCGCCCCTGCTGCCCGGGCAACTGGAACGGATCGCACGCCGGGCCGCCATCGGCATCGGGCGCCACGGCACGCCGTCTGGCAATTCGTCGGGCGACATCTTCATGGCGTTTTCGACCGCGAATGATCCGGGGCCCCTGCCGGAACCCGCCCTGATGCGGCTCGACGCCATCGCCAACGACGATCTCGACGCCTTCTACATGGCGGCGGTCGAGACCGTCGAGGAAGCGGTGGTGAACGCCATGCTGGCGGCCGAGACGATGGAGGGTCGCCTCGGCCGCGTGGTGCCGGCGATCGATCCGGACCGGCTGGCGGCCCTCTTCGCCTGAACGCCTCAGCGGTTGTCGAGCTGGGCGCGCACGGCGGCGAGGCCTTGCAGGGTGATCCTGTAAGGCGCCCCGCCGGACGAGCGGATCAGCTTGCGCCGGCGCAGGTTCCTGAACACCGCCATGGTGCAGTCGACGAGGCGGAAACCGTCGCGCGTGATGCATTCGACGGTGACGACACGGTTGCCGTCACGGGTGTGGCGGATGAAGCCACCTTGAGCCAGCGCGTGCAGGGTGCGCTGCTCGTATTTCGAGATGTTCATGGGAAAGCTCGTCACTGAACGTCGCAACGGCCCATGCGACAGCGATCGCGCGTTTGCGCGTCGGTGCGACAGGGGCGGACTTTCCTCGCATTCGATGCGAGGCGTCAGCGACGGGTGACAAGCTCCAGCATGCAAGCTCCTCTGGCAGGCTCGAGGCAGAGATGGGGGCGGCGGGCGCTCCTGTCAAGCCGCCGGGCGGCCGAGGAGTTCGAGATAGGTGCGCAGGATCAGGTTGGGGCGCCCGCCCTTCCGGGTCACGATGCGGAATTCGGTGACATAGCGATAGTCGTCCGGGCGCAGTGCCCGCATCCGTCCCTGTTCGACCCAGAGGGCGGCGTAATGGGTCGGCAGATAGCCGATGTAGCGCCCGGTCAGGATCAGGAAGGCGACACCCTCGCGGTCCGTCGCCGTCGCCGTGGTGCGCAACGGCCGGTGCAGGGCGCGCGCCTCCAGCGTCTGGGCATAGGTCGGGGCGACGGCTTCAGCACTTGCGATCATCTCATCGGAAATGTCGGTGTCGTCGCGGGCAAAGAGCGGATGGCCCTTGGCGCAATAGAGCCGCGAATCCTCGTCGTAGAGCGGGCGGTAGTCGAGACCGGGCAGGTTGCGCAGCGCCGGCGTCACGCCGATGTGGAGCCTTCCGTCCAGCACGCCCAGTTCGATCTCGTTCGGCGGGATCATGCGGATGTTCACCCGCACGTCCGGCCCGGCGTCCT
>JAQVKV010000078.1 GCA_028694545.1 Zavarzinia sp.
GGGTCGAGCACCTGGGCCGAATTGTAGCCTTCCCAGCACAGGATGTTCAGTTCCTTGTCCCGCGCCGCGAAGGCCGAGCGGGCCATCGACAGCGGTCCGCCGGCCGCCAGCGCGCCCGCCGCCATGCCCTTCAATACCGATCGCCTCGAGAGATTCATGACTCTGCCCTTTCGTTCGATGGGGGGTCGCGGATCGTCCGCTGGTGTGTCGCAAATGTGGAACTTGTGACCGACTATGTTGGATCGTGAGGTGATCTTGAGGGCTTTACAACATTTTTTTTGCGGTGCACCCTTGGCGAAATTCCCACCCGATGGAGACAGGCATGTTCGAATCTCTCGCCGGCAGCACGGTCATCGTCACGGGGGGCAGCAAGGGGATCGGCAAGGGCATCGCCGCCCGTTTCGGCGCGGCGGGCTTCAATGTCCTGGTCGTCTCGCGCCACCTCGACGAGGCGGAGAAGACGGCGGCCGAGATCGGCCCCAAGGCCTCGGGCTTCGCCGCCGACGTGTCCGACCTCGAGGCCTGCAAGGCGATGGCGGCGGCGGCACTCGATCGCTATGGCAGCATCGACGTGCTCTGCGCCAATGCCGGCATCTTCCCCGCGGCCAAGCTCGACGTGATGACGACAGCGGATTTCGACCATGTCATCACCACCAACCTGCGCTCGACCTTCGCTAGTGTTTCCGCCGTGCTGCCCGCGATGAAGGCGAAGAAATGGGGCCGCATCGTCGTTACCTCGTCGATCACGGGGCCCATTACCGGCTATCCCGGCTGGGCGCATTACGGGGCGTCCAAGGCCGGTCAGCTCGGTTTCATCCGCACGGCGGCGATTGAACTCGCCCCCTTCGGCATCACCATGAACGCGGTCATGCCCGGCAATATCAGGACCGAGGGACTGGATGGTCTCGGCGCCGATTACCTGGCCAAGATGGAAGGCTCGATCCCGCAGAAGCGCCTCGGCAGCGTCGCCGACATCGCCAATGCCGCGCTCTTCTTCGCGTCGAAGGAAGCGGCCTATATCACGGGCCAGAACATCGTCGTCGATGGCGGGCAGGTGCTGCCCGAATCCCTGATGGCGCTCGAGGAGATTGGCTGACCGTCTATTCCAGGATGACGCGGCGTCCAGGGCGGTCGATCGTCAGCGAATAGGCGGGGTGGGTTGCCCGGGCGTGCAAGCGCAGGCCGGCGGTCGCGGGGTCGTGCCATTTCGCTTCCGTCATGGGCGCGTCCGCAAGGTCGCGCCAGTCCGCTCCTTCCGGCAGGCGCTCGAAGGCGGACTGGCGTTCGGCGCGGCGCGCGGCGAGACGGGCGACATGGTCCTCCAGCGCGCGGTCCCGCGATGCCCATTGCAGCCAGAAGGGCGCGCCGTCCTGGGCGTAGGCATTGTTGTTGCCATACTGGCTGCGGCCGAATTCATCCCCCGCCGTCAGCATGATCGTGCCGGTCGAGGCGAAGAGCGTGCCGAGCAGGGCGCGCAGGTCGGCGGCGCGGCGCGCCCGTACGGCGGGATCGTCGCAGGGGCCCTCGACGCCGTTGTTCCATGAGATACTGCCGGCCGGGCCGTCCCTGTTGTCCTCGCCATTGGCCTTGTTGTGGCGTTGCGCGTAGGCGACCGTGTCGGCCAGGGTGAAGCCGTCGTGGGCGGCGAGATAATTCACGCCACGACACTCACCGCCATAGAGGTCGGACGAGCCCGCCAGCCGCGTCGCCAGCACCCGGATGTCGCCGTCGCCACGCCAGAAGCGGCGGACGTCATCGCGGAAATGATCGTTCCATTCGAGCCAGGGCGACGGAAAGCGCCCGACACCATAGCCTCCGGGCCAGACGTCCCAGGGCTCGGCAATGAGCACGCGGCCGGCCAGCAGGGGATCGGCGGCGATCTCGGTGAAGATCGGCGCCCGCGCGTCGAAGTCGGGCGTCCGCGCCATGATGGTGGCGAGATCGAAACGGAAGCCGTCGACCCCGCAGTGGCGAACGAAATGGCGCAGCGTGGCCAGCGCCAGTTCGCGCACCGCCGGCTGTCCGAAATCGAGCGTATTGCCGCAGCCCGAATGATTGACGAGCTTGCCCGCCGCGTCGCGGGCATAGGCACGATCGTCCAGCCCGCGCAGGGACAGCACCCCGCCAGCAATATCGCTTTCCCCCGTATGGTTCAGGACGATGTCAAGGATGACGCCGATCCCCGCCGCGTGAAGGGCGGCGACCGTATCGCGCAATTCTCCCACGCCCCCCGGGCACAGGCCGGGGTCCAGCGCCATGGGCACGGCCGGGTTATAGCCCCAGTAATTGCGCAGGCCCATCGGCGGCAGGTGGCGCTCGTCGATCCAGGCGACGATGGGCATCAGCTCGACGGCGGTGACCCGCAGCTTGCGGAAATGGGCGATCAGGGCGGGGTGGGCGAGCGCCGCCACCGTACCCCGCAGGGCTTCAGGCACGTCCTCGCGCAGCATCGAGAAACCGCGCACGTTCAGTTCGTAGATCAGCCCGCCGCGTCGGAACCGGGCCGGCGCCGGCGCTGGCACCACCCGCTCGGGCGGAACAAGGGCACGTGGTACCAGCGGCGCGGTATCGGTGCCGAAGTGGGCGAGGGCGGGATGTTGCGCGAAGCGCCGGTCCAGCTCTTCGGCATAGGGGTCGACCAGCAGCTTGGCCGGGTCGAACCAAAGGCCTTGCTCCGGTGCCCAGTCGCCATGGGCGCGATAGCCATAGGCGCAACCGGAGAGATCGCCTGGCACTTCGGCGATCCAGCTTTCGCCCGTGCGGGTCATGGCGAGGCGGCTTTCCCGCCCGGCCTCGAACAGGCAGAGGTCGAGGGCCGCCGCGCGTGGGGCACGCACGGCGAAGCGGGTGGTGGCACCTTGGCGCGCCGCGCCGAGAGGAGCGGTCACGGCGCCAGCTTCGCGTAGAGATCGGCGTAGGCCCGGCCGCTCCGTGCCCAGGTAAAATCGCATTTCATGCTGTTGCGCTGAATCCGGCGCCAAAGTTCGGGCTGGCGATGGAGGGCGAGGGTGCGATTGATCGCAATGCGCAGCGGATGATAGCCGACGCCGTCGAATTGCACGCCGGTCGCGACATCGGCGGCCAGCGCGGCGACATTGGCATCGATCACCGTATCGGCGAGGCCACCGGTCCGCGCCACCACCGGCACGCAGCCATAGGCCAGCGCATAGAGCTGGGTCAGGCCGCAGGGCTCGAAGCGCGACGGGATCAGAAGGGCATCGCCGCCCCCCTGCATCCGGTGCGACAGGGCCTCGTCGTAACCGAAGCGGACCCCGACCCGACCCGGATGGCGCGCCGCCGCCGCCCGGAAGCCGGCCTCGATCCCGGCGTCGCCGGCGCCAAGCAGGGCCAGTCGCCCGCCGGCGCCGACCAGATGGTCCACGACCTCGAGCAAGGCGTCCATGCCTTTCTGCCAGGTCAGGCGCGTGACCACGACGAACAGGGGGCCGTGGTCCGTCACCAGCCCGAATTCAGTCTCCAGCGCGCGCTT
The DNA here is from genome assembly GCA_028694545.1 of Zavarzinia sp. Taxonomy (GTDB): domain Bacteria; phylum Pseudomonadota; class Alphaproteobacteria; order Zavarziniales; family Zavarziniaceae; genus Zavarzinia. The sequence goes on from JAQVKV010000078.1 coordinate 3,491, forward strand.
GTTCTCGATGCGGCGGGCAAGGGTACGGGCGCTGAAGCGGGCGGGCAGATGCGCATCCGTCTCCGGGTTCCACAGGGTACCGTCGATCCCGTTGAGAATGCCGTGCACCCGGTCCTGATGGGCGAGGATCACGCCCTCCAGCCCCATGCCGAAGCGCGGGTCCGTGATCTCGGCGGCATAGCTCGGGCTGACGGTGGTGATGGCGTCCGACGCTTCGAGCCCGGCCTTCAGGTAGCCGGTGCCGCCGTAATATTCGACACCGTCGATCGCCCAGGCCCGGTCCGGCAGGCCGAGCTGGGGAAAGATGTCCGCCCCGAAGCGGCCCTGGAACGCCATGTTGTGGATTGTGGTGACGCGGGCCGGCGCGGGGGCCCGCCGGGGCGGGGCGAAGCGCAGATAGGCCGGGGCAAGGCCCGCCTGCCAGTCGTGGGCGTGCAGCACGTCGAAGGGCGGATAGCGGGTGCCCCCACCGGCGAGATCCGCCGCTGCCCGGGAAAGGGCGGCGAAGCGTCGCCAGTTGTCGTCCCAGTCGTAGCCCTGGGGCCCGGCATAGGGCCCGCCGTCGCGCGAGAAGAGATCCGGCGCGTCCAGCGCGATCAGGGGCAATCCGGCCACCGTGCCCGCCACCAGCCGCGCGGGTGCTCCCATCAGCGAGGGATAGACATGGATTACCATGCCGTCCACCAGGGCGCGCAGGACGGCGGGATAGCCCGGCACCATGGTGGTCACGGCGACGTCGTGGGGGGCGAGGGCACCGGGCAGGGCGCCCACCACGTCGGCGAGGCCGCCGGTCTTGACCAGCGGCACCGTTTCCGAGGCGACGGAGAGAACGCTGCGGGTCATGCCAGGCGCTCGATCATCTTCTTTGTGATGAGGCATACGCCACTGTCCGTGCGCCTGAAACGCCTGGCATCCAGGTCTGGATCCTCACCCACCACCAGGCCTTCCGGAATGCGCACGCCACTGTCGAGGATGACGCGGTTCAGCCGCGCCTGCCTGCCGATGTTGCAGTAGGGCAGGATCACCGCCTCGCGCACGCTGGAATAGCTGCCCATCTTGACCCCGGTGAAGAGCAGGCTGCGCCAGGCCGTGGCACCGGAGACGATGCAGTCGTTCGCGATCAGGGACGAGATGGCCATGCCGCGCCGTCCATTCTCGTCGTGGACGAATTTGGCGGGGGGCGCGACGATGGCGTCGGACCAGATCGGCCAGTCGCGGTCGTACATGTTCAGCTTGGGCACGACGTCCGTCAGGTCGAGATTGGCCTCGAAATAGGCATCCAGCGTGCCGACGTCGCGCCAATAGGCCTCGATTTCGTCGGCCGGGCGGATGCAGGAGGTGGTGAAGCGGTGCGCGACCGCCTTCCCGTGGCGGACGATATGGGGAATGATGTCGCCGCCGAAATCGCGGCCGGAGCCCGGGGTCTCGGCATCGCGCCGCAACTGATCGAACAGGAAGCCGGTGTCGAAGACATAGATGCCCATGGAAACCAGGGCATTGTCCGGATCGTCCGGAATGCCGGGCGGGTCCCGCGGCTTCTCGACGAAGTCGGTGATCCTGTCGTCGGTGTCGACCGTCATCACGCCGAAACCACTGGCATCGCGGCGCGGCACGGTGAGGCTGCCCACGGTCACGTCGGCGCCGGCCTCGACGTGCTGGCGCAGCATCAGCTCGTAATCCATCTTGTAGATGTGATCGCCCGCCAGGATCACCATGTAGCGGGGCGCATGAGACTGGATGATGTCTATGTTCTGGTAGACGGCATCGGCCGTGCCCTCGTACCAGTGGCTGTCGTCCATGCGCTGCGAGGCGGGCAGGATGTCGAAGCTCTCGTTCCGCTCCGGACGCATGAAGTTCCAGGCGCGCTGCATGTGGCGGATCAGGGAGTGCGCCTTGTACTGGGTGGCGACGCCGATGCGGCGGATGCCCGAATTGATCGCGTTGGACAGCGCGAAGTCGATGATCCGCGACATGCCGCCGAAATAGACCGCCGGCTTTGCCCGGTTGTCGGTCAGTTCCCTGAGGCGGCTGCCGCGCCCGCCCGCGAGGACATAGGCCATGGCATCGCGCGCCAGGGGGGATTGCCGGTGTTCCATTACGGGCTCTCTCCTGCTGTGGGTCGGGCGCCGTCCGTCGCCGGTGCGCGGACATGGGGCTGATACGCGAGCATGAGGGTGGAAAGGGGGGGCAGCACGACGCGGGCGAAACCCTCCGCCGTGGTCACCTGCCCCATGTTGCCGCCACCCGTACCGCCATAGACCTTGGCGTCGGTATTGAGCACTTCGTGCCAGGAGCCGTCGTGGGGCAGGGGCAGGCGGTAGGCGTCGTGGGTTACCGGCATCATGTTGCAGACGACGGCGACGGGGGGGGCGCCGGGCGCCATGCGCAACCAGGCGAAGACGGCATTCGTCGCATCATCAACCACCAGCCAGCGGAAGCCCTCGGTCGCACAATCGCCCGCATGGAGGGCCGGCGTTTCGCGATAGAGATGGTTGAGGTCGCGCACCAGTTTCCGCATGCCATCATGCGCCGGAGCATCCAGCAACTCCCAGTCGAGGGCGCGGGCCTCGCTCCATTCGCGGCGTTGGGCGAATTCCTGGCCCATGAACAACAGTTTTTTGCCGGGGTAACCCCACATCAGCCCGAAATAGGCGCGCAGGCCGGAAAATTTCCAGGCATCGTCGCCGCTCATCCGCGTCAGCAGTGTTCCCTTGCCGTGCACCACTTCGTCATGGCTGAGGGGCAGCACGAAATTCTCGGAAAAAGCATAGGTCAGGCCGAAGGTGATGTCGTCGTGATGCCAGGGCCGATGCACGGGATCGCGCGCCATGTAACGCAGGGTGTCGTGCATGAAACCCATGTTCCACTTGAAGCCGAAGCCGAGGCCGCCGCCTCGCGCGGGCGCGGTGACGCCGGGCCAGGCCGTGCTCTCCTCGGCCATGGTCAGGAAGCCCGGGTGCTGATCCCCGACCGCCCCGTTCATGGCGCGGAGGAAGGCGGCGGCCTCCCAGTTCTCGCGTCCGCCTTCACGGTTCGGGATCCATTCGCCCGGCTTTCGCGAATAGTCGCGGTAAAGCATGGACGCGACGGCATCGACCCGCAGCCCGTCGACATGGTAACGCTCGGCCCAGAACAGGGCATTGTTGACGAGAAAGGCGGCGACCTCTCGCCGGCCGAAATTGTAGATCGCCGTGTGCCAGTCGGGATGCAGACCCTGGCGCGGGTCCTCATGCTCGTAGAGCGCGGTACCGTCGAAGCGGGCAAGGCCGTGGGCATCGGTCGGGAAATGGGCCGGGACCCAGTCGATCAGCACCCCGACTCCGACGCGATGGGCGCCATCGACGAAACGGGCGAAGCCTGCCGGTGGGCCGAAGCGCGCGCTCGGGGCATAGAGGCCGGTGGTCTGGTAGCCCCAGCTCGGGTCGTAGGGATGTTCGGTGACGGGCAGGAATTCGATGTGGGTGAAGCCCATATCGACGACATAGGGGATCAGGCGGTCCGCCAGTTCGTCCCAGTCGAGAAAGCCGTCATCCTCGCCCCGTCGCCACGAACCGGCGTGAACCTCATAGATCGAGATCGGCACACGCCGGGTGTCGACGTGGGCCCAGTGAGCCTGATGCGCGGCGTCGCCCCAGTCCGGCTTGCCGGCCTCGGCGATCACGGAGGCGGTGCCCGGCCGCAGTTCGGCGGCAAAGGCGAAGGGATCGGCCTTCAGGGGCAGGGCGCGGCCGTCGGGGCCAAGGATATGGTATTTGTAGGCGTGTCCCGGTCCGATGTCGGGCAGGAAGATCTCCCAGACGCCGATGTCCTGGCGCTTGCGCATCGGGTGACGGCGGGGATCCCAGGCGTTGAAGTCCCCGACCACGGCGACCCGGCGTGCATTGGGCGCCCAGACCGCGAAGTGGCAACCCTTCACGCCCTGGTGTTCGAGGGCGTGGGCGCCCAGCTTGTCGAACAGGCGGAAATGGGTGCCTTCCGCGATCAGGAAATCATCCGTGGGGCCGAGGACGGGGCCAAAGGAATAGGGATCGGTGACCCACCATTCCCGTCCCTCCGCCCGGCAGCGATATCGGATCGGCCCGCCCGTATCGGCGAGCCAGCCCTCGAACAGGTCGGGTGCCGCGGCCAGCGTCAGCGGGCCGAGGGCGCGACCATCCATGTCGAAGGCCGTGACCGTCTCGGCGCCGGGAAGCAGGGCGCGGGCGAAGGTGCCCGCCGGGCCGGCATGGGGACCGAGCAGGGAGAAGGGATCGGCGTGGGTGCCCGCGAGCAGTGCCGTGATGGCGGATTTCGGCGGCTTCAAGGCATCACCGGACCTTCCAGAT
>JAQVKV010000079.1 GCA_028694545.1 Zavarzinia sp.
CCCGGCGCAGGGCCACGGCGGGGCCTTACCCCTGCTGGGACAGCCGGGCCTCGAGCGCGGCCAGACGTTCGGCCAGGGCTTCGTTCTCGGCGCGGGCCTTGGCGGCCATCGCCTTCACCGCCTCGAACTCCTCGCGCGGGACGAGCTGCATGTCGGCGACGAAGCGTTCCACCAACTGGCGCACCACGCCATCGGCTTCCTGCCGGACACCCTGGAGAGCGCCCATGGCCCCGGTCGCGAGGCGGGCGAGATCGTCGAACAAACGGTTTTCGGTCTGCATGATGGCTTCAGTCTGCCCTGCCCCCTATCGCGTTGCAATAGGCGCGGCGCCGCACCCGGCCTCCGAAATTGGCCTGCCCCCCGGGCCGGGCCCGCCCTTGACACCGGGACGAGCCCGGCCGACAACCGCGACGCCGTCAAGCGGAGCCTTGCCCATGTTCACCACGCTTCCCGTCGTCGCCTTTCCCGCGATAGATCCGGTAGCGGTCCAGTTCGGGCCGCTGGCCATCCGCTGGTATGCCCTTGCCTATGTCGCGGGGATCGTCATCGGCTGGCGCCTCGCCATGCGCCTCGCCGCGCAGCCCGGCAGCCCGGTCCGCCCGCGCGAGATCGACGATCTCGTGGTCTGGCTCACCCTCGGCATCATCCTGGGCGGCCGCGTCGGCTATGTCCTCTTCTACAATTTCGACGTCTATATCCACGATCCGCTGGCGGCGCTCCGGGTCTGGGAAGGCGGCATGTCCTTCCATGGCGGCCTGATCGGTGTCGTGCTGGCGATCATCCTCTTCGCGCGCAACAGGGGCATCCCCCTGCTCGGCCTCGGCGACGTCGTCGCGATGGTCACTCCGATCGGCCTGTTCTTCGGACGCATCGCCAATTTCGTGAACGGCGAACTGTGGGGCCGGGCGACGGACGTGTCCTGGGCCATGGTCTTCCCGCGCGACGAGGCCCACCTGCCCCGCCACCCGAGCCAGCTCTACGAGGCGGCGCTCGAGGGCGTCGTGCTCTTCATCCTGCTCATGATCCTCAACAAGCGCGGTATCCGGCGCAACATGGGGGCGATGTCGGGCAGTTTCCTCATCCTCTATGCGGCCGCGCGGATCTTCAGCGAATTCTTCCGCGAGCCCGACGCCCAGCTCGGCTTCCTCGCCTTCGGCGTCACCATGGGCCAGATCCTCTCGATCCCCATGGCATTGATCGGCCTCTGGATGCTGGTCACGGCCAAGGGGCGCCCCGCGCCCGACCGCAACATCGAGGACGAGGGCGAAAAGAAGGCGGCATGACCCCGCTGGCCCGCATCCTCGCCGAACGGATCGCCATCGAGGGGCCCCTGCCCGTCTCGACTGTGATGACGGAAGCCCTGTCCCACCCGGTCCACGGCTACTACATGACGCGCGAACCTTTCGGGGCGGCCGGCGATTTCACAACGGCGCCGGAGATCAGCCAGATGTTCGGCGAGATGCTGGGGCTCTGGCTCGGCGCGGTCTGGGCCGACATGGGGGCACCCTCTCGCGTCATCCTCGCCGAACTCGGCCCCGGGCGCGGCACCTTGATGGCGGATGCGCGCCGCGGCCTTGCGCGTGTACCCGGTTTTCCGATCGACGCCCCCGTCCATCTGGTCGAAACCTCGGCGCGCCTGCGCCAACGCCAGATCGAGACCATCGGTGCTGCGGTCGTCCATCACGACCGGCTGGACGAGTTGCCGGAAGATGCCCCCCTCCTCCTTCTTGCCAACGAATTCTTCGATGCCCTGCCCATCCGCCAGTTCGTCTTCACCGGCCGGGGTTTCCACGAGCGCGCCGTCGGCCTTGGCGCGGACGGCGAACTGCTCTTCGGTCTGGTGCCGGAGCCGGCTGATCCGCGCCTGCTGCCGGCGCATGAAACACCGGCGCCTGGCGCCGTGCTCGAATGGTCGCCGCTTTCCATGGAGATCGCGGGCCGGCTCGGCGCGCGACTGGCCGCGCAGGACGGGGCGGCCCTGATCGTCGATTATGGAGCCGCCCATCGCGGCTTCGCCGACACGCTGCAGGCCGTCGCCGAGCATCGCTACGCTGATGTTCTCGCTACGCTGGGCATCGCCGACCTGACGGCCCATGTCAATTTCGCCCATCTGGCCGAGGCGGCGACGGCGGCGGGAGCCAGCGCCTTCGGTCCGCGCGATCAGGGCGCGCTGCTTCAGGATCTCGGCATCGGGGTACGGGCGGCGCATCTTGCCCGGGCCAATCCCTCGAAGGCGGCCGAGGTCGCCGAAGCCTACGCCCGGTTGACCGCGCCCGAGCGGATGGGCAGCCTGTTCAAGGCGCTGGCCCTGACCGGCCGCGACCAGCCCGCCCCGCCCGCCTTTCCCGTCCCCAAGGACCGAGGATGACGATGCCGCCCCGCCATACCGCCGAAGCCCTCGAAGGCGTCACCCATGGTTTCTTCGGCCGCCGGGGCGGGGTCTCGGAAGGTCTCTACACGTCGCTCAATTGCGGGCTCGGCTCCGGCGACGCGCGGGCGGCGGTGCTCGAGAACCGTAACCGGGTCGCGCGCGCCCTCGACGCCGCGGCGCTGCTTTCCCTGTATCAGGTCCACAGCGCTGACGTGGTCACGGTGGACACGCCATGGCAACCCGGCGAAGGCCCTCGGGCGGACGGCATGGTCACGCGCAGGCGCGGCCTTGCCCTCGGGGTGCTGTCGGCCGATTGCGCCCCCATTCTCTTCGCGGATCGCGAGGCCGGCGTGATCGGTGCTGCCCATGCCGGATGGAAAGGCGCGCTCGGCGGCATCGCCGAGGCGACGATCGCGGCCATGGTGGCGCTGGGTGCCGATCCCGCGCGCATCGCCGCCGCCATCGGCCCCTGCATCGGCCCCGCCTCCTACGAGGTCGGACCCGAATTCGAGGCGCGCTTCATCGAAGCCGACGGGCAAGATGCCGCGCGCTTCTTCCATCGCCCCACGGCGGACGCGAAGCCCCATTTCGACCTGCCCGCTTATGTCGCCATGCGTCTGGCCCGTGCCGGCGCCGGCCGGATCGAGAGCCTCGGTCTGGACACGGCGGCGGAGGCGGAGCACTTCTTCTCCTACCGTCGGACGACCCATGCGGGCGAACCGGACTACGGCCGCGAAATCGCCGCCGTCGTGCTCGACTGAGCCAGGCGGAACGAGGCAAGCCCATGCCCCATATGATGATCTTCCTGGCCCTCCTCCTCCTCGGACTGCTGGCGAGCTGTGTCCTCCTCTAGGCCCCTTTCCCGCGCCGTCACCCTCGGCCTGGTCCTGGTCCTGCTGGCCGCATGCCAGGGCAGCGGACTGCGGACACGCATCGGTCGCCTGTTCGGCACGGCACAGCCCAAGGTGACCATGCTGGCCCCGCCCCCGACGGCGCAGGGGGACCAGCGCCTGATGTCGGGCCTGCCGGTCCTCGTCACGCCGACGGCGGGGCTTTCGACCACGGTCGACGGCCGGCCGGCACAATTGGCCAACGCCGTCGCTGAAAGGCTGGTCGCCGCCGACATTCTGGCGAGCACGCGCGCCGCCGCCGTGCAGAGCTACGTCCTCTCGACAAGGATCGAGGGCGCGGATCTGGTCGCCGATCTTCACCGCCCGGACGGCATCGCGGCCGGAACCTGGCGCATTCCGCTTGAGACCCCACCGGCCGAGACCACGGGCCCGGCGCTCGACAGGCTGGCGACGCTGATCGCCGCCGCCGTCACGGGCCCCGCCGCGCCGCGCCCCCCCGCCGTCCGGCCGCGCGGGCCCGCCATCGCCGTCGTTGTCGCCGGCGTCGAAGGCGCGCCGGGCGATGGCAATACGGCCCTGGCGGATGCGATGCGCAAGGCCCTGGCGATCGGCGGGCTGACCGTACCCGACACCCCCCGGGAGGGCGCGCTCGTCGTCCACGGCACGGTGGAGGTGACACCGCGTACCCCAACTCTCGAACATGTGATCCTGACCTGGGAAGTGCGCAATCCCGCGGGCGAATCGATCGCCACCATCGCGCAGGAGAACGACGTGCCGGCGGGCGCCCTGAACCACGCCTGGGGGCCGATCGCGGGGGCCGCCGCGCAGGGTGGCGCCGACGGGGTCATGCAATTGGTTGATGCGTTGCAGCGACAGTAGCCCACATTTGCGTTCATGAAGGGCGCTGGCTCGTTTACAGCCTCGTGACGGCTTGATAAAAAGCCGGCGCATTTCGCGGGGCCCCTCGTTTGGTCGCGCGTTCTCCCTTTCCACTTCCCCCCATGGCCTCGCCCCGAGGGGAGAGCAATTCGCGGGTGCGCAAATGAAGGTGCTGGCCGGCAACAGCAACCGACCGCTGGCGGAGGCGGTCGCCGCCTACCTCAACATTCCCCTGACCAAGGCGAGCGTGCGACGCTTCTCGGACCAGGAATGTTTCGTCGAGATCCACGAGAACGTCCGGGGTCAGGACGTCTTCGTCATCCAGTCGACGTCCTATCCGGCGAACGACAACCTGATGGAGCTTCTGGTCTGCATCGACGCGCTGCGCCGCGCCTCGGCGAAGCGCATCACGGCCGTGGTGCCCTATTTCGGCTACGCCCGGCAGGACCGGAAGCCCGGTCCGCGCACGCCGATCTCGGCAAAGCTCGTCGCCAACCTCATCACCACGGCGGGCGCCAACCGGGTGCTGACCCTCGACCTGCACGCGGGCCAGATCCAGGGCTTCTTCGACATCCCGACCGACAATCTGTTCGCGGCCCCGGTCTTCGTGCAGGACATCAAGGAGCAGTTCGGCACGGACGAGCGCCTGATGATCGTCTCGCCCGACGTGGGCGGCGTGGTCCGCGCCCGTGCGATCGCCAAGCGCATCGACGCGGATCTCGCCATTGTCGACAAGCGGCGCGAACGCGCGGGCGAGTCGGAAGTGATGAACATCATCGGTGACGTCGCGGGCCGGCGCTGCATCCTGGTCGACGACATCGTCGATTCGGCCGGCACGCTGTGCAATGCCGCCGCCGCCCTGAAGAACAAGGGCGCGAAGAGCGTTTCCGCCTATGTCAGCCACGGCGTGCTGTCCGGCGGCGCGGTCGCCCGTGTCTCGGCCTCGCAGCTCGAATCCCTGGTGATCTCGGATTCGATCCAGGCGACGGAAGCGGTGCGCCTGTGCCGCAACATCCGCCGCGTGCCGATCGCCCCCCTGATCGCCGAAGCCATGCGCCGTATCACGGACGAAACCTCGGTTTCGAGCCTGTTCGACTAAAGCTTTCCCTTTCGTCGGAAGGCCGCCGTCCTCGCGGATCGGCGGCCTTTTTCGTGCCCGCCCGCGCCATGGTTTCCAGATCGGCGCTTCCGGTTGCCATTCCCCGCCATTTGCGCTATCAACCCGCGTTCACAAGCGCCCGCACCCCTGGAGGCGGGCGTTCTCTATTGGAGAAAGACATGAGCAAGATCGTTACGCTCGCCGTCGAGGCGCGCGACCGGGTCGGTAAGGGGTCCGCTCGGGGCGCACGTCGCGAAGGCCGAGTTCCCGCCGTCATCTATGGCAACAAGGAAGCGCCGGAAGGCGTGACCATCCTCGACAAGGCGCTCGAGAAGGAACTGTCGACCGGCAAGTTCCTGTCGACCGTCTTCGACCTGCAGATCGGCGACCGCACCGAGCGCGTGCTGCCGCGCGACGTGCAGTTCCATCCGGTCAGCGACCGTGCCCTGCACGTCGACTTCCTGCGCATCGCCAAGGACGGCCTCGTCACCGTCTCCGTGCCGGTGGTCATCACCGACCATGCCGCCTCGCCGGGCCTGAAGCTCGGCGGCGTGCTGAACGTCGTCCGTCACGAGATCGAGCTGAAGTGCCCGGCCGACGGCGTGCCCGAGCAGATCACCATCTCGCTCGCCGGCATGCCCTTCGGCGAATCCCTGCACATCAGCAAGATCGCCCTGCCGGAAGGCGTGACCCCGACGATCGACCGCGACTTCACCATCCTGACCATCGTCCCGCCGAAGGGCGGCGCCGAGACCGCGACCGAAGGCGCTGCCGCCGCGGCCCCGGCCAAGAAGGGCAAGAAGTAATCACGATGTGACGGCCCGGCGCCTGGCGCCGGGCCGTTGCTCGCTTTCCGAGGGGTTTTTCCGATGATCCTCCTCGTCGGCCTCGGCAATCCGGGCGGCGACTACGCCGGCAATCGCCACAACATCGGTTTCATGGCGCTGGACGCCATCCACGACCGCCATCGTTTCTCGCCGTGGAAGCGCGACTTCCAGGGCATGGTGTCGGACGGCAAGTTCGGCCCCGGCGGCGACAAGATCGTGCTCCTGAAGCCGCTCACCTACATGAACGAGAGTGGCCGTGCCGTGGGCGAGGCCGCGCGTTTCTACAAGCTGTCGGTCGGCGACGTCATCGTCCTGCACGACGAACTCGACGTCGTACCGGGCCGCGTCAAGGTGAAGACCGGCGGCGGACACGCGGGCCACAACGGACTGCGCTCTATCGACGCCCATCTCGGCAAAGACTACCGGCGGGTGCGTCTCGGCATCGGCCATCCGGGCGACAAGGCGCTGGTCACGCGCCATGTCCTCGGCGATTTCGCCAAATCCGACCGTCAATGGCTCGAGCCCCTGCTCGACGCGGTCGCCGATGCGGCCCCCCTTCTGGCGTCGGGCGACGACGCCGGTTTCCAGACCCGCGTGGCGCTGTTGACGGCGTCGCCCAAACCGGCGAAGGCGCCGGCCAAATCTTCGGGAGAGTGAGCATGGGCTTCAAATGCGGCATCGTCGGTCTGCCCAACGTCGGCAAGTCGACCCTGTTCAACGCCCTGACCCAGACCGCGGCGGCGGCGGCGGCCAATTACCCCTTCTGCACGATCGAGCCGAACGTCGGCCTCGTGCCGGTGCCGGATCCGCGCCTCGACACGATCGCGAGGATCGGCGGCTCGGCCCAGATCATCCCGACCCAGATCACCTTCGTCGACATCGCCGGCCTCGTGCGCGGCGCCTCCAAGGGTGAAGGCCTCGGCAACCAGTTCCTGTCCCACATCCGCGAGGTGGACGCGGTCTGCCACGTCCTGCGCTGCTTCGAGGACGGCGACATCACCCATGTCGAGGGTCGCGTCGACCCGCTGGGCGATGCCGACATCATCGAGACCGAGCTGATGCTGGCCGATCTCGAAAGTCTGGAAAAGCGCGTGCCCGCCATGCAGAAGAAGGCGAAGGGCGGCATCGACGAAGAGACCAAGGTCCGGCTCGAACTGATGGAACGCGCCCTCGTCGTGCTGCGCGAGGGCAAGCCGGCGCGCGCCGTCGAGGTGACGAAGGACGAAGCCCCCCTCTTCTCGACCCTCGACCTGATCACGGCGAAGCCCGTGCTCTATGTCTGCAACGTTGACGAAGGCTCTGCGGCGACCGGCAACAAGTTCTCCGAAATGGTGGCCGAACGGGCGAAGGCCGAAGGGGCCGCCTATGTCGTCATCTCCGCCGCGATCGAGGCGGAAGTGGCCCAGCTCGACGCCGAGGAACGCTCGGCCTTCCTCGCCGATCTCGGGCTGGAGGAGACGGGTCTCGCCCGCATGATCCGTGCCGGTTATGCCCTGCTCGGACTCATCACCTATTTCACCGTGGGGCCGAAGGAGGCCCGCGCCTGGACCATCGTGAAGGGCACCAAGGGGCCTGGCGCGGCCGGCGTCATCCATTCCGATTTCGAGCGCGGCTTCATCCGCGCCGAGACCATGGCCTATGACGACTACGTGAAGTTCAACGGTGAACAGGGCTGCAAGGACAACGGCCGCCTGCGTCAGGAAGGCAAGGAATACGTCGTCGCCGACGGCGACCTCCTGCACTTCAAGTTCAACGTCTGAG
>JAQVKV010000080.1 GCA_028694545.1 Zavarzinia sp.
GATCACGGGGGCGGACGGCCGATCCCCGTCGCGATGAAGGGCCGGTCCGGGCCTCCGCATCACGATCGTATCCGCCGTTCGCGCCGCCGATAAAGACTTCATCCTCGCCTCACTCGTCATTCCCCGCATCTTCGCGAGATCGGTTCTTGGGCGTCGAGCTCACAGAATACGTTCGATACCATAGGCGATCGTGCTGCGGGACCGCGCGAGTTCTCGTTCCGCGGCCCTGATGGCGTCGACCCAGGAGGTGATTTTCGCGGGATCCTCCACGCCCTGACAGGCCGGGCCATAAATGCCTTCGTCGGCGAGCGTGGTTGGTGCGACGACCATTTTCCCGTTCTCGATCCAGGAGAGGGCTTCCGCGCACAAATTGACCTGCCGGCTTGAGAATTGAATCAGCAGATGGGCATTTTGGGCGCTGTCGTTCGAGAAGCTGTCGGGGTGGCACCACTCCGTATTGCGTTCGATATCCCGCGAGATGAAGGCCGAATAAATGCGGAAGCGGACGGATGGAAGAACCGCCACCAGCCGGCGCAAGGGCGCGAAATCCGCTGCGTCGTTCAGCAGAACCACAGTCTGCAGTGCTCCCCCGACGGTCTTGCCGAGCGGCGGCGGCTGCTGCGCGAGGAAGGCGGTAAGATCGTCGGCGGACGCGTCCGGAGCATTTTCGCCAAACCAGGGGGTCGGGTTTGAATCCCATCGGTTTTCCGGGTTGAACGCGTTGATCAACCCATCGCAATCGAAAAGCCCATCCACGGAGATTCGCTTGATGTCGGCGCGCGCCTCTTCCGGCAGGAGGAGAGCCTCGTCCACCCCGGCATAGGAGAGGCAGGCCTCTGGCTTCAGTTGCTCCCAAACCTCCTGCCATTGCTCCGGCTGCCAACGCGCGTGGGCCTGGATGTAGGTGATGCTGTCGCGGAAGATGACGCCGTCGGTCACGTCGTCGTAGCCAACGGTGACCACGAAGGGCCGCAGACCGATGCTGTGAAGACCGGCGCAATGCCGCAACAAGACCTTCGAAAAGCAGCCGACAAGTGAGCCCATGTATTTGACATGAGGCACGAGGATGAGCACGGCGCCGAAATGCGGAATGTCCAGCGCCGCACGGCCGAAGTTCAGACGGACATTGAAATGCCGACTGTTGTCGATCTTGCGGAGATAGGGAGCAAAGCCCGCTGTCAGGATCTCGTCCGTTTCGGCTTCGATGTCCTTGGCGAATTTATCGGCCGACGCGAGGAGCAGTTCGCCCCCATTGCGCTCGAGAATCGCGGTCATGCGGGAAAGGGATTTATCACTTTCGAACACGATGCCGAGGCCAGGGTCAGGAGCGGAGGTGTCCGTGCTGGCTTTTGCCAGTCGCTCGATATGGCGCTCGATGATCTTCGCGAGGCCGACGGCGAGCGTCGGGCTCATGAGGACGATACGAAGGAATCGCTGTGCCGCGCCAATGCCACCGTTGCGCAGCCAATAGCGCGCGCCCGCCTCGATGACGAAGCGCCGGTCCCTCGCATCGAAACCCGTCGTGCCCAGGAGCTCGACGGCCACTTCCATGTCGTCGAGGGTGATGCCGGCGGCGCGCGGCCGGGTGCCGTCCGCCATTTCGTCGAAGGGTGTCGGTGCCTTGTAGACCGCGTCGGTGATCGCCAGCAGGAAGCCGAGCCCCTTGTCCTGCGGCCATCGGGCGAAGGCGCCCGTCGCGGCTTCACAGGCGCCCGCGATGTCGCCCGTCGCCAGCAGGGTGACGATATGGCGTCGGAAAAACAGGGTATGGGCGGGGAAGGCCGAGAAGCGTTCGTCGAGATAGCGGGCCCGCTCGGCTTGTGGCGGGGGACGATGGACACCGTCGATTTCATAGACGAGGAGCGCTTCGTCCGGTGCCGCGCGCTTCGGCGCGTAGCCGTCGCGAGCGAGCTCGGTGTCGAGCTTCGCCAATTCCTCGACGACGGAGGCGACCGAGACATCTTCCATGCAAGCCGGCTGGGCGCAGCGCAGCCAGTCGAGCCGATACAGGCAGGGGCCGCAGGAACGCCCGGACATCAAGGTGCGGCTGTGATCGTAGAAGCGCCCGTTCTTCACCGATCCGGTGGGGCCGAAGATCCAGAGGGTGGGGATGCCGATCCCCTCAGCGATATGGCACATGCCGCCGTCATAGCTGATGAAGTAGTCGCAAGCCGTCATCGCGTAAATCGTGTCGCGTACGGACAAACCACAGTAATCCTCGGCGCCTTCGACATATTCCTCTTCGAGGCCGAAGCTGCGGACCTTCCACCCGGCTGCTTTCAGGGCAGCGGTCAGTTCGACCATATGGGGCCATTCGCGCTTCGCCCAGGGGCCCGGCTTCGCGCCACTGGCGATGCCCACCACCCGGTCGCCGGGCGGGGTGTATCGGCAATCGCGGATGAAGAGATTGGGCGGGGACGTGGGCAAGGCCGGCCCTTCGCCGAAGAGGCCATCGAGACCCAGGAAATTCAATTCGGTCTCGTGGATGAAGCGGCCTTCTTCATTGTAGTGCATGGTCCGGTTCAGCCAGACACTGCGATCCGCCCCGAAGGGCGGTGGCATGCTGCCCGCGGTCGTCGTCGAGACGAGCGTCCGGTAGTGCCGGCCGGGCAGGAAATCATAGCCGAGATAGACGGCGTTCAGCCAGGGAGCCCCGGCGAAGAGATCGATGCCGGGGCCCATGCGGTTGTGGATGATGAGATCGACTGGCGCTTCGAGCCGTTCCGAGATCCAGCGAATGGCGCTGGTCACGTAAACCATGTTGCCGAGGCCTTCGCCGAGCACGATCGCCGTCTGATTGTCCATGTACCGGATGATCCGGCCGATGTCCTGGCTGGTCACCCCGAGGCGGAAATGGGTTTCGATCTTGTCGGCGACGGCGGGAGCGACGGCGGTGAATCCTTGTGTCGTGGCAAGGGCCCGGCGCAATAGCGCCACCTGGCTCTCGTCTCCGAGCAGCGCCTCGATGCGCGGGGCATCGAAGAATGTCATGTCCCAGGCGACTTTGGCTTTGAGGGCATAGAGTTCGACAATTTCGGCGGGGGAGGTCGTGATGACGAAGATGGCGTCCGTGGCGGCGGCGGCGAGATCCGCCGCGCTTACATGCGCCGTCCGCAGCACGGACACGTCCACGGTGCTGGCGGCGCCGCGGATCGCCCGCGCCACCTCGAGACCCCGGGCCGCGGCGATGTCGGCTTCCACGCCCGCGCTGCCGATCAGAACAATGGCTTTTTCCATTTCGATATTCCTGACGCCCGAATGTCAGCGGTTGAGCAGGCCGATGCGCTGAAGGCGCAGGGCTTCACTGCTCGGCACGTCGAAATCGACATGCGGGCGATCGTAGAGAACGGTGTTGGCATAGCCGCCGAGACGGAATTTGTCCTCGGTCGAATGTTCACCGACGCGGCCGATGTAGCAGGCGTTGTTCGTGAACGTGTTGATGCGGTGAATCCCCAGCACTTCGCAGGCAAGGTTCTTCATGCTGTCCTGAGACGTGAGATAGCCCTTGCCGCCCCGGCCCAGGGCCCGCTGGAGCCCCCTCAACTGGGGATTTCGGTCGCCCCGGGTCCGGTAATCGATATCCGAGATCAGGTCGAGGTACCAGCGCAGCACCTTGTCACGCGCCGCCCAGGCTTCACGCGTGATGCCGAAGGCCCAGTTGTGTTCGTCCATCAGGCAGAGTTCGCGTTCGCGCGCGCGCTGCTCGACGAGCGGGGTGGTGTTCCGGAAGCCATAGGCGGAAAACATGCCGATGTCGTCGCGCGAGAAGGCGATGTTCAGCAGAGCCCCCATGGTGGAAAAATAATGGGGCTGCAGCAGCATGTCGTCTTCGAGAAAGATGGCTGCGTCGAACTTGTTGTCTTCGAACAGGACGCGCTCCGCCCGATCGAAATTCATGGCGACCCCGAGATTGAAGTCGCTGTTCACGATGAAGCCGTCCGGGAAATATTTCTTGAACACGTCGATCGAGCGGTTGATCAGCGTGGTTTCGGTTGCCATCGCGCCTGTGCGCGGGCTTTTCGCGCCGTCCTGGAACAGGAAGAAGACCGGTTCAAATGGGGAACAGTCGGTCTGGCGCAAGACGGAGTGGATGACCCGCTCCAGATAGTGCGGGCGGTCGAACGACATGATGGCGATTGGGAGCTGCATGGCCGGCACTACGTCAGATGGTCACGGTTTTATATTTGAAGCTCGCCTTCGCCCTTTCGATGAAGGTGTCCAGCGTGCATGACCCGAGGCTGCGCAGCATTTCTCCGCGGATCATGATGCCGAGGGTCTCGAACGTCATCATGTCGATATTGGAGGTCGGGCCTCGTGTCTGGATCAGGACCATCGGTTCGAAAGGCCGCCGTTGGGCGAAGATGGCCTGCAGGAGGGCGAGGTCAAGATCTTGCTGCTTGGCGAAGATGAAGGCCCATTCGCCGATGCTGGGAGCCTCGTCCACGTTCGGGCTCTCGAGGAAGCCGACCTGGCAACAGGAAGGCCCATAGCTGGTGAACAGGCTGTGGGGCGATTTCGCCTTCGGCGTCGGGCTGCCGAAGAGGATGGAAAAAGTCGTATCGGATAGCGACTCGATGGCACCGTGGACGGCCGTCGTGCGCTCGGCGAGATCGATCAGCGCGGGGCGCTGCTCCGCGTAGGCCGTCTCCGCCGAAGCGCCAACCCAGTCCAGCGCTGCGGCCAATTGCATGGTCTCGTAGCTGGCCGGCTTGTAAACATTCGCGCTGATGCCCTTGCCGCCCTGCATGACGGTCAAGGCTTCGAGGGCGCGCCCTTCGCTGAACATCGTTTGCGCGATGATACGTTCCGCCTCTTTCGCCTTGGGATTCAGTTTCAACGCTTCCCGCGCCTGCGTCCGGGCTTCCGCGAGGTCGCCGAGCAGCAAGGCGTGGCGCGCGGCCACGACGCGCACCGGCACGTCGGCCGGGAAGGCCGCCAGCGCCTTGGCCAGGAGGCGGCGGGCTATGGCCCAGCGCCGCGAGGTTATGGCCGCATTGATGTAGTGCGTATAAGTGTCGGCGTTGTCGATGTGGCGTTGAGCGACGAAGGCGAGGTCGATCGCCGCCTCTGCCGTGGCCGACTGCGGGAACCGGCTCGCATTCGCCGGGGTCTCGGCCGTGCCGAGCGCGTTGGCGGCGACATTGACACTGGACTGGAAGCGCGCTGGAGGGGTGAGGGCCAGCGACCAAAGGGAATCGAACAGGCCGCCGAGCCTTTTGGATTCATGCGCGGCCGGACAGTGAACCATCAACGTCGTCAAGATTTCGAAGTGATGGGTTTCGTTCATGTCGGCGGGCAGATTGCGCGCCGGCATGGTGTAGACGAATTCCATGAAATCGAGGCGCTTGGCCGCCGCGAGCTTGAGCATCAAGGCCTTTATGACGCCGCTGTTGCCCGCCGACGCGATCTGGCCTCGCAGGAAGGACTGGGTCGCTTCGAAATCGCCTTCCCAGAGCACGATTTCCGCGTCAGGCGTGCCCGCGACGAGTTGCAACCGGTAAGGCTGGCCGTCGAGAATGTCCGCGCTCAGCGGGATCTCGAAGCCGGAATGCCCGAAGGCCTTGCCGTAAAGATCGGTCGGCTCCTGCGCATCGGCCCTGGCGGAGATATCCGCCAGTCTGATCTCCCGGATTTCCGCGGGTTCGACGCCTTCCTGTGGCGGCAGGACCGATTGCGTTGCCTTCAGGACGAGGGAGAGAGGGACCTCGGGCGTCGTCAGGGAAGCGGCCCAGCCCGACATCGTGCCGCCCGCGAACGTAATGGCGCCGACAAGAGGCCTGGGCGCGGTCTCGACCGGGACCATGGCCGGAAGGCCGTTCGGGCGTACCTTCCCGGTATCGATGGTCAGGGCGATGTTGTAGGGAAGGCCGCCCTCCGACTCTTCCGGGGGAGGGGCCAGGAACAGGCATTCGGGGGTGATGCCGGGGCGAAGGCGGCCGGTATAGCGGGCCTCGGCGGGACTGTTCTGTTCCTCGTCGATCCGTATGGCGCGGCGTGTCAATGGAACCGTGGCGCTGCCGACCGTCATCGCCAATTCGTCAGGAAGATCCTCGCCCACGCAGACCGCTTGAACCAGGCAGCCCCGGACCGTCAAGGCGGAAAGCCGGATACGATCGGTGGTGGGGATCTCCTCGGGGGCGGCGGTCTTTTCGATATGCGCCACCGTGGCCATCCACTCCCCGGCCTCGCCCGTGTCGGGCAGTAGACGGGACGCGACATAGGCCACGTTGGCGGCATCGATGTCGTCGATCGGAATGGTGCCGCTCGTGCTGCCCGCCTCGACGGAGAGCCATCTGCGCGCGAGCGGTTCGCTCCGGCTGTCATAGATCTCGAGCGCCACCGTTCCCGAAAATCCCTCGGGCAGGCCGGAAATCAGGATGTCCCGACCTGGGTGGAAGACGACTTCCGGACCCGGCAGAGGCCCGTCGTTCCACAGAGACGCGATATGCTGGAAGATCACGACGTCGCCGATCTTGCCAGTCCCCAGATAGTGCGCGAAGAAGGGCAGATAGGACAGGAAGGGCTTAAGGACGCCACGCCAATTGCGCGCCTCGATCATTTCCTGGCGGACGTCGTCCGGCAGGGGCAGCAACTGCGTGACCGCGACGATTTCGCTCCGCAGCGGCGTTGCCGCGCCGATGAAATGGCGCAGCACGCCGAAAGGCTGTCGCAGGCGGTGCAGGACACCGTTCAGGAAGCGGTCGTCATGGAGCAGTCGGAACATGGCCTCGTCGAGGGTCCGCCCAACGTGGCTCTTCTGATTCTCGACGCCAATCACCAGTTTGGTCAGTAGCCGCGCACTCTCGTGGTCGAGTGGCGGCGCTTTGCTGTCCTCGGGCTTGCTCTCGTCACTTGTCGCCTCGGCATCGGCATCGTCTTTCGCGCGCTCTGGCGGCGCGGCGATGGCGGTGATGGCGGCGGTCAGCGTATGGGCGGCTTCGAAATCCTCCGGACCGTCGGGCAACAGGATTTCGATCCTGTCGGGGGGCGCTGACGGAGCATCTTCAGTGGCCTTCTCATCGACCGGGGTGCCTGCGGCGGTTTCCTCGCCAGGGGCGAGCGCCGGCGAAGCGGAGGCCGGCGGCAGCAGGGGGCCTTCCGGTAGGCGGATGGCGACCATGTGAACGCCACGTTTTCGCGTGGCTTCGCGCAGATCGAACTCGAACGCGCAAAGGGCTTCCGGCGCTGGTGCCTGCTCGAGCGGAAGATCCGCCCAGACGGTACCGATGATTTCGTCGTCCAGCAGGATTTCGATCGCAAAGGGAGAGTTAGGGCGGGCGAGGTCCAGCGCCCAGCCCCGGATCCGGCCCGGTTCGAAATATTCCCAGGAGCCGCTGTAGTCCGGTTGCGTCGCGTCGCCTTCGTCGGGCGCGCTGCCGCTGGCCATTTCGTGAAGTCGCCGGGCGACGTCGTCATGGTCGGGAGGCAGATAGGCGCCAACGCCGCGTCGCCCCGCCTTCCGGCGCATCGCGAGAGTCGCGTCCGGCGTCAGGATGTCGATCGTCCGGTGGATCGGGCCGACATGAACCTCGAACCGCTCCACTGCTTCGGGCACGGTCTTCAGGAGGGTCGAGCGGCGCGGTGAATCCGCGGCCGGCGCCACCAGTTCTATCTCGGTCTCGATGTCGGGGCCGGTGACATGAGCCCGAATCGACGGCGGCATGGGCGCCAAGGATTTGAGCGTGATCTCAACAGTTCCGCCAGGGTGCCGAATGGCGGAGAGGGAACTGCCGTTCAGGACGTATTGCGTCCAGTCGATGCCCAAGG
>JAQVKV010000081.1 GCA_028694545.1 Zavarzinia sp.
CGTCGGGCGTGCCGACGGGCTTGCCTTCGTAGAGGATGGAGGTCGCGCCGATCAGCAGGGGCGCATAGGTGATGTAGGAATGGCCGACGACCCAGCCGACGTCGGAGGCCGCCCAGAACACTTCGCCGGGCGAAACCCCGTAGATGTTCTTCATCGACCAGGCGAGAGCCACCATGTGGCCCGCATTGTCGCGCACCACGCCCTTCGGAATGCCCGTCGTGCCCGACGTATAGAGGACATAGAGCGGATCGGTCGATTCGACCGGCACGCAATCGGCCGGCGTCGCTCCCGCCACGGTCTTCGCCCAGTCGAAGTCGCGGCCCTCGACCAGCGTCGCCTCCAGCATGGGGCGCTGCAGGACGAAGGTGAATTCCGGCTTGTAGGTGGCAAGCTCGATCGCCTCGTCGAGCAGGGGCTTGTAGGCGACGGTGCGCCCCGGCTCCACGCCGCAGGAGGCGGAGAGGATTGCCTTCGGCTTGGCGTCGTTGATGCGGGTCGCCAGTTCCTTGGCCGCGAAGCCGCCGAAAACCACCGAATGGATGGCGCCGAGACGAGCGCAGGCCAGCATGGCGAAGAGCGCTTCGGGCACCATCGGCATGTAGACGATGACCCGGTCCCCCTTGACCACGCCCTTGGCCGCCATGGCGCCCGCGAGTTCGGCCACCTTGTCGCGCAATTCGCGATAGGTGAAGCGGGCCTTGGTGTTCGTCACCGGGCTGTCGTAGATCAGCGCGTCCTGATCGGCCCTGCCGCCCTCGACATGGCGGTCGAGGCAGTTCCAAGCGGTATTGACCTTGCCGCCGGGGAACCAGCGGTAGAGGGGCTGGTTCGAATCGTCCAGCACCTTGGCGGCGGGCTCGAACCAGTCGATCGCCTTCGCCGCCTCCGCCCAGAATCCTTCCGGATCGGCCTGCCAGCTCGCGTACATGTCCTTATAGGCGCCCACGGTCTTATCCTCCCCGTTCGGCTTGTTTTCCGTACTATGGCGCGGATTCAGCAAAATGCGGGCGGGGATTTCAACGTCCAATCCGACGATGGCCTTCACACTTTGGTCGCAAAAGGCCATGTGATCGGTGGTGCGGAATAGATCAATGCGGAATCCCGCGACCGTGGTATTGTGTTCGGAGTAACCATACCCTCCGATGACCCTCGACCTTACCATTCTCGTCCTGCTCGTCGCGCTCAACGCCTTCCTCGTGATGGCCGAGTTGGCTGTCGTGGCCGCCAAGCGCGCACGGCTCAAGCGGGCGGCGGATGCCGGCAGCGTTGCTGCCCGCACCGCCCTCGACCTTGCCGGGGACCCCGGCAAATTCCTTTCAACCGTGCAGATCGGCATCACGGCGATCGGAACGCTTTCCGGCGCCTTCGGCGGCCAGGCCCTGGCCGGGCCGCTGTCGGAATTCCTGGCGGGCTTCCCGACGCTGGCGCCCTTTGCCGACACGGCGGCGATCGCGATCATCGTGGTCGGCCTGACCTATGTGACCCTGATCCTCGGGGAACTGGTGCCGAAGCGGCTGGCGCTGGCGCGGGCGGAATCGATCGCGATCTTCGTCGCGACGCCGCTGCGCATCCTGTCCATCGTCGCGGCGCCGGCGGTCTGGCTGATCAATTTCTCGACCAACATGGTCCTGAAGATCCTGCCCAAGGGCTCGAAGGAGCCCGAGGTGACGGACGAGGAAGTGCGCGTCCTGATGCAGGAAGGCACCGCCGCCGGCCATTTCCAGGAGGCGGAGCGCGCCATCGTCGAAATGACCCTGCGCCTCGGCGACCGCTACGTCGACGCCCTGATGACGCCGCGTACCCAGATCGAATGGCTGGACGTCACCGACCCGCCGAAACGGACCTGGCAGAAGATCGCGGAAAGCCATTATTCGCGCTTTCCGGTAAAGAAGGGCACGACCAAGACCGTTCTCGGCTTCGTCCAGGTGAAGGATCTCTTCGCCCAGCCGCAACTGCAGCTCGGCAAGCCGATCGACATTTCGGCGGCGATCCACCCCGCCCTCTATATCCCGGAAACGACGCCGGCCCTGAAGGCCCTGGAAGCCTTCCGCGCCAGCGGCAGCCCGATCGCCCTCATCGTCGATGAATATGGCGACATCCAGGGCCTTGTCACCCTGACCGACCTGCTGGAAGCCCTGATCGGCGAGCTGGAAGAAGCGGACACGCCCGAGGACGAGCGCTCCGTCGTGCAGCGCGACGATGGCTCCTGGCTGATCGACGGGGGCTATTCGCTGGACCGGCTGTGGGATCTTCTCGGCATGCCCGACGCGCAGGACGAGGATGCCGATTTCAACACGCTGGGCGGCTTGATGATGCACCGGCTGAAGCGTATTCCCTCGGCCGGGGACAAGTTCGACCTTGGCCCCTATCGCTTCGAGGTCATGGACATGGATGGACGGCGCGTCGACAAGGTGCTGGTCGGCCGGATCGAGGCCTGACGCCTCATCCCCCTCCGGCGGCGCCGATCTTTCGTACCGAGGATGAATCGTGGACTGGAACCTGCTGACCGAACAACTCGTCGCGCTGGGCGGCATCGTCCTTGTCGATCTGGTCATGGCCGGGGACAATGCCATCGTCATCGGGCTCGCGGCCTCGGCCGTCCCGTCGGACATCCGGCGCAAGGTGATCTTCTGGGGCCTTCTGGGCGCCATGGTGCTGCGTATCATCTTCGCCTCCGTCACCACCGAACTCATGGGCCTGATCGGCCTCACCCTCGCCGGCGGGTTGCTGCTGCTCTGGGTGGCGTGGAAGATGTGGCGCGAGGTCAGGGCCCAGCGCCACGCCGAGGGGGACGACGAGGAAGAAGAGGAACTGATCCCGGGCGAGAAGGCGCCGACGACCTTCCGGGGCGCGGTCAGCCATATCGTCCTGGCCGACGTTTCCATGTCCCTCGACAATGTCCTGGCCGTCGCCGGCATCGCCAAGGAGCACCTCTGGGTGCTGGCCGTCGGCCTCGTGCTCTCGATCGCGCTCATGGGGGCCGCCGCGACGCTGGTCGCCTCGCTCCTGAAGCGCTATCACTGGATCGCCTATGTCGGTCTCGCGATCGTCGCCTATGTCGCACTGGACATGATCTATCGCGGGACGCTACAGGTCGTGCAGGCCGCCACCTGAGGACAAGCCGCGCCAAAAGTCGGCACGTCCCGGACACCGGCGACCCAGCACCTGCGTCGAGAGGGCCAGATCTCGAAACCGCCAATAAGCCTCGCCGAGGGGGCACGTAGAGACCAATGACAAATCCGTACGAAACCGACCTCGACAAGAATCCCGCCAACTACGTGCCGCTCACCCCCATCGGGTTCCTGGAGCGGTCGGCGGCGATCTATCCGAACCGGACCGCCATCATCCATGGCGACAGGCGCTACACCTACGCGGAAAGCTATACCCGCGCGCGGCGCCTCGCCTCGGCGCTGGCGGCGAAGGGGGTCGGCCTCGGCGACACGGTGTCGGTCATGGCGCCGAACATCCCGCCGGTACTGGACGCCCATTTCGGCGTGCCCATGACCGGCGCCGTGCTGAACACGCTGAACATCCGCCTGGATGCGGCGACCATCGCCTTCACCCTCGACCATGCCGAGACCAAGGTCCTGATCACCGACCGGGAATTCGCCCATGTGATCAAGCCGGCCCTCGAGATGTGCAAGGCAAAGCCCCTCGTCATCGACATCGACGATCCGGTCTATACCGGCAAGGGCGAGCGGCTCGGCGAGATCGAATACGAGGATTTCATCGCCGCCGGTGATCCGGACTTCGTGTGGTCCGGGCCGGACGACGAATGGCGCGCCATCAGCCTGAACTACACCTCGGGCACCACCGGCAACCCCAAGGGCGTGGTCTACCACCATCGCGGCGCCTATCTGAACGCCGTGGACAACATCGTCTCGGCCGGCATGACCGGGTCCTCGGTCTATCTCTGGACCCTGCCGATGTTCCACTGCAACGGCTGGTGCTTCACCTGGTCGCTCGCGGTCGTGGGTGGCACCCATGTCTGCCTGCGCCGTGTCGAGGCCGGGGCCATCTATTCGGCGATCGCCGAACACAAGGTCACCCATCTGTGCGGCGCGCCCATCGTCATGGGCATGCTGATCAATGCCGCCGCCGAACTGAAGAAACCTCTGCCCAACAAGGTGGAACTCTTCACCGCCGCCGCCCCGCCGCCCGCCGCCGTCATCGCGGCGATGGAGGCGAACGGCTTCAAGATCACCCATCTCTACGGCCTGACCGAGACCTATGGCCCCTCGACGCTCTGCGCCTGGAACGAGGACTGGGATGCGCTGCCGGCCGAGAAGCAGGCGGAACTGAAGGCGCGCCAGGGCGTGAAGTCGCCCATGCTGGCCGGCCTCGACATCATGGATCCGATCACCATGGAGCCGGTGCCGCGCGACGGCCTGACCATGGGCGAGGTCATGTTCCGCGGCAATCTCGTCATGAAGGGCTACCTGAAGAACCGCAAGGCGTCGGATGAAGCCTTCGCCGGCGGCTGGTTCCATTCGGGCGACCTCGGCGTCATCCACCCGGACGGCTACATCCAGCTTCGCGACCGCTCGAAGGATATCATCATCTCGGGCGGCGAGAACATCTCGACCATCGAGGTGGAGGACGTCCTCTACAAGCATCCGAAGATCCTGGAAGCGGCGGTGGTCGCCCGCCCGGACGAGAAATGGGGCGAGACCCCTTGCGCCTTCGTCTACCTGAAAGCAGGCGAGACCATGACCGAAGAGGAAGTGATCGCCTTCTGCAAGGAGCATCTCGCCGGTTACAAGGTGCCGCGCACCGTGATCTTCGAGGAGCTGCCCAAGACCTCGACCGGCAAGGTCCAGAAGTTCATCCTGCGCGACCGCGCCCGGGCGCTCTGAACCCCTGACGCTCCCCGGCGCCGAAAGGCTCCCTCGCCCCGCTTGCGGGGAGAGGGCGGGGGTGAGGGGCGAAACGCCGTCCGGGCAGATTACGCACCGCCCCGAAGCCCCCCTCACCCGACCCTCTCCCCCCGTCGGGGGGCGAGGGCTTCACGATTACGCCAGCTTCTCCATCACGCGGATGCCGCTCTTCGCGTTGGCGCGGCGCGCCATCTCGCGTTCGTGGTCGGAGGCGAAGTCGCGGTCCCAGGCGATGACCTTCGGCGTCATCATTGCGTGCCAGAGCGGCGGCACCATGGCGACCAGGATCGTGGTCAGATAGCCGCTGATCATCTGCGGCGCCTCGGGGAAGGGCTTCAGGTCCTGATACGGCACTTCGCCCTGGGCGTGGTGGTGGGAGTGCCGCGTCAGGTTGAACATGGACCTGGACGAGATGCGCTTCGTCGTGTTCCAGGAATGGCGCGGCTGCACCGGCGTCGCCGGATCGCGCACGATGCCGTAATGCTCCATGTAGTTCACGATCTCGAGCAGCGCCTTGCCCCAGAGCGCGCAGGCGATGAAGAAGCCCGCCGCCACCGGCCCGCCGATCGCCCATGCCAGGGCCACCAGCACAACGCTCATCAGATGGCCGCGCAGGAAGGCGTTGTGGATCGACCAGACGGAATGGCCCCGGCGCTTCAGGCGCCGCGCCTCGATATGCCAGGCGCTGAGATTGCCCTTCAGGGTCGAGGCCAGGACGTGATGATAGACGTTGCGGCCGCGTGGCGCCGTTGCAGGATCATGGATGGTCGAGACATAGCGGTGATGGCCATAGACATGTTCGATCGCGAAGGACGTATCGAAGGAAAAGGCCAGCAGCCAGCGCCCGAAGAACATGGAGACCGGGTCCCATGTCCGATGGGTCAGTTCATGCGCCGTGATGGTGCCGACCATGCCGATCATCAGCCCCGTCAGCACGAAGGCCGAGACGTGATGGACGAAACCCGCCGCATCCCGCGCCGCGATCGCGTCGTAACCGGTGAGTGACCGAACGGCCGCCCCGAGGCCGAGGGGATCGCCCGGGCTGACGCTCCACACCGCCGCGAAGACGATGAAGCCGAGCAAGGGCAATGCGAGCCAGAGCTGCACGGTCAGCACGCCCGGATATTTGAAATGCGGGGTCGAGGTATCCTCGCCCGAGATGCCGTCGCCGATCAGATAGAGGACGAGGACGGCGATCAGGCCGAAGCTGGTGTAGACGCCGCCGGCGAGGATCGCTGTCGCCGCCGCGAGACCGATGCCGTGGAACAGGAAGAACTTCAGGTAGTCGAAAAGCCCGGCCTCGACACGGCCGTCGGCCCGTGCCGCCTCACCCGCGCCGGCGAGATCGCCCCGGGTCAGGAAACGGTCGGCATGGATCTGGCGGGCGCCCACGCCACGCTCACGCAGCAGGGTTTCCGCCTTGTCGATCATCGCGGGCGGGCCGCACAGATAGACCGAGGCCGCCGTGTCCAGCCCCTCGACCAGATGATCGGTGACAAGGCCGCGCGCCCCGCTCCAGCCGTCACCTTCCGTGCCCGCCGAGAGCACGGGCACGAAGCGGAAGGGCGCCTTCCACGATGCGCGCAGGGCTTCGATCGCGTCGATCGCATAGAGGTCCTGCCGCGTACGCGCGCCGAAGTAGAGGGTGACCGGGCGGGCCCGATCCGCTTCGGACGCCCCGCGCAGCAGGGCGAGGATGGGCGCAAGGCCGCTGCCGCCGGCGACGAGCAGCAGGGGCTCGGCCCCGGGGCGCAGCCAGAAATCGCCGCCCGGGCCCTCGAGCGTCAGCATCTCGCCACGCAGGTCGCGATCATTGACGAGGGAGGAGCAGGAGCCGCCCGGCACCTTGCGCACGAAGAATTCGACCGTGCCGTCACCCGAGGGCGGCGTCGCGAAGGAATAGGAGCGCGTCGCGTCCGGCAGGATGTCGAAGGTCACATCACCGAACTGGCCGGCGCGATAGGCGACGGGCGCGTCCAGCTTCACGGTCAGATGGGTGATGTCGGGGGTGAGGCGCGCCTGCGCCATCACCTCGCCCCGGCGCGACTGGCGCGGCACCGCCGCCGCCGCGTCGAGGGCGATGGTGACATTCCCTTTCGGCACCGACTGGCAGGCGAGGATATAGCCCTGGTCCAGTTCCTCGTCCGAGAGGATATAGGTCTTCTCGGTCAGTTCCCTGACCTCGCCCTCGACCAGCTTGCACTTGCAGGTGGCGCAGCCGCCGACGCGGCAGCTGTAGGGGAAATCGATCCCCTCGCGCAGGGCCGCCTGCAGGATCGTCTCCTTCGGGCCGGCCGTGATCGCGCGCTCGTTCACCGTAATGCGTTGGGTTTCAGTGCCCCCGTTCTCCCGGTGCATGATCTCTCCTCCACATGAGATTGCTTATGCTTTCCGGAATACATCCGCCGGCCCAGCGGCGGGAGGGGCGGCCTTGACATTCAGGGGTCATTTATTGACAAAATGACCACGACCCGATCCCGCAACCCGAGCGCCATGTCCACAGAAACCCTGCCGCTGGCCGCCAATTACCTGCGCCAGATCGCCGAACAGATCGCCGCCTGCGGCATCGATCCGGCGCGCTGGCTGGCGTCGGCCGGGCTGACGCCGGCGGAATTCGCCGATCCGGCGCGGGAGGTTTCCCTGCCCCAGTTCGTCCGCCTGGTGCATGAAGGACTGGCGGCGACGGGCGAACCCGCCCTCGGCCTTCTGGTCGGGGAGCGGCTGGCGGCGACCACCCACGGCATGCTCGGCTATGCCGCCCTGAACAGCGAGACGCTGCGCCAGGCGCTGGACCTCGTGCAGCTTTACCTGCTGGTGCGCACCTCCCTCGTCGCCATCCGCCACGAGGAATGGGGCGACCGGATGCGCATGATCTTCGAGA
>JAQVKV010000082.1 GCA_028694545.1 Zavarzinia sp.
TATACGGTCGCGACCTCGGGCATGCTGGCGATCGGGCCGGACGGCAAGGAAGTCTCCTCCGCCTCGGTCGGGCAGATGTTCATCTCGGGCGTCGTGCCCGGCGTCCTGCTCGGCGCCATGCTCGCCTTCACCACCTGGTACAAGGCGAAGACGAACAATTACCCCCGCCTGCCGCGCGCCGGCTGGGGCCAGCGCATCAAGGCCTTCCGCGAGGCGTTCTGGGGCCTGCTGCTCGTCGTCGTCGTCATGGGCGGCATCTACACGGGCGCCTTCACGCCGACGGAAGCGGCGGCCATGAGCGCCGTCTATGCCTTCGTCGTCGCGGTCTTCGTCTACAGGGACATGCGCCTGCGCGACGTGCCGAAGGTCCTGCTCGCCTCCGCCAACATGTCGGCGATGCTGCTCTACATCATCACCAACGCCGTGCTGTTCTCGTTCCTGATGACGCATGAGAACATTCCCCAGGCCATGGGCGAATGGATGGTCAACACGGGCCTGACGTGGTGGATGTTCCTGCTGCTCGTCAACCTGCTGCTGCTGGTCGCCGGCACCTTCATGGAACCCTCGTCGATCACGCTGATCATGGCGCCGATCCTGTTCCCCGTGGCCGTGCGGCTGGGCATCGATCCGGTGCATTTCGGCATCATGATCGTCGTGAACATGGAGATCGGCCTGTGCACGCCGCCGGTCGGGCTGAACCTCTATGTCGCGTCGGGGATCACCAAGCTCGGCCTGTCGGAACTGACGAAGTCGATCATGCCGTGGCTGATGACCATGCTCGTCTTCCTCGCCCTGATCACCTACATCCCCGAGGTGACGCTGGCCCTGCCGCGCGCGCTGGGCCTGGTACACTGACGCCGTGGACGCCGGGGGTCAGAACCCCCGGCGTTGCAGGGCGGACTGGGTGAGATAGGCTTCGTAGATCGACGGGTCGTTCACCTTCATGGTGTCGCCGCTGGCGAGGCCCGGGCGCTGCTCCAGCCGGGTCATGGTCCTTGTCTGGGTGTTGAAGGCGTGGATATGCGACCACGACCAATAGGGATGGGCACCGTCCATGACCCTGTTGGTGCCGTCGTCATAGAGCGAATAGGCCCCGTCGAAGGAACGGAACGCCTTGCCGCGCCGGTCGTAGGACACCATCGAGACGGGCAGCATGGTGCGCAGGTCGAAGCGTACCGCCTTTTTCGAGATCGGCGCGCGCGGATAGCTCGTCGGCTCGGACTCGACGACGATGGTCTGCGGCACGAGTTCGACCACCGTATCGAAGAAGGTCAGGCCCTTCGGGCCGCCGTGGGTCTTGCGCGTCCAGTCCGGATCGGCGCCCGACCAATTGCCCGACAGGGGCGCCAGCGCCGGCCCGGTGGCCACCACCCTGCAATTGCCCCAGGTCAGATAGGGATCGCCCGCCGCCCAGGCGTCCGAGAGATAGAGATCGGTCCCCGGCAGCATGGGCTCGAAACGCTGGTTGGTCGGGAAGCGGCGCACGCGCTTGAAGGTCGGCACGTAACCGAAGAGGTCCGGGAACTTGCGCTGGTCGTAGTACCAGGTGTTCAGGAAGGAGGTGCCGCGCACGTCGTGCGGCGCCGTGAAGAAGATCGCCTGGAAGCGCAGCAGGTCTTCCTTGCCCGGAATATGGGGCTTGGGGTCCATGACCAGGCGGCCGGTCGCCTGCATCTCGGCCCAGGCGCCTTCGTAGCGGTAGCGGATGTCGCCGTCGACGCTGACGTCGCATTCGGTGATGACATAGACCGTGGCGTCGTGTCGGCCCCAGGCCAGGGTCTGGCCCGCCATCGCCTCGAAACCGTCCGTCGTCGCCGGGAAGGGATGGCCGCCGATCCAGGGTGTGCCGTCGTCTGTCACCACGTTGCGATTGGCGTCGAGCCGGGCACGGCCCTTGTTGCGGATCGTCGCCTCGACATATTCCCACGGGCTGAGACGCATGATATCCCGCGTCTCCGGCCCGAGCTTCAGGCGCCGGCCCATCTCGCGGATCTGCTCGACCTGGATGGGATCGAGCAAGTCCTTGACCAGATCGACGTTCTCGGCCGAGATCTCCATTCCGGGCTTCAACTTGCCCTTGGTGTATTCCTCGATCGAGAGCAACTCGTCCGGATAGGCGGCGCTGGCGTCGCCATCGGCGGCCAGCGCATCCCACAGGGGCATCAGCACGCCGGCCGCGACGGCGCCACGCGCCACCTGATCGAGGAAGTGGCGGCGCGTGAAACCACGGTCGAAGCGTCTGACGTGCATGGCGTCGGCCCCGCCGGCGCCGGTCAGGGCGCCAGCGAAGGCAGGCCGGGCAGGCCGAGCGTGCTGCCCAGCCGGCCGAGCAGGTCGCCGACCACCGCGGGATCGGTGATGCCGTCGATGATGCCGGGCAGCAGCAGGTTGGCCACGGCTTCGGGCTGCAGGCTGCCGAGGAGGACATAGGTGCCTTCGGCCGGCAGCAGGTTCAGCAGGTCGCCGACCAGCGGAATGGCCGCCAGCGAATTGTCGCCCGTGGGCAGATCGCCGACGCGCAGCGTCTCGGGCGAGAGCAGCACGGCGACGCTGCCGGCAAGATCGCCGACGATCGGAATGCCGTCCAGCGGCGTGCCCGTCTCGCCCGCCGGCAGGATCCCCGCGAGCAGGTCACCCAGCGGCGCCTGCGTGCCGTCGGTCGAGATCAGATTGGTGAGCAGGTCTCCGATCGCCGAATTCGAGAGCGCGTCGGTCGGGCTCGGTTCCGGCGTCGCCATCGGTGCCGCTGGCAGGTCGCCGAAGGCGACGCCATCCGCCAGCGCGCCGGCGACCTGGGCGATGAAGCGGGCCCCGCCCACGGTCGGCCGCGACAGGAAGCTGTTGCTGCGGCCCATATGGCGATGGCGGTCCATCAGCGAGATGCCGCCGCCTTCTTCCTCTTCGTACATGCCCTGCTTGGTGCGCTCGTCGGGCGAGCCCGCATAGAGCCGCAGGCCGGCGAGGCCGAGCGCGCCGTCCTTGTCGAAGGCACCGAGGGCGAAGAAGGCGAGACCGCTTTCCGGCGCCAGCATGAATTCGACCTCGGTATCGGCGCCCAGTTCCATTTCCTCGGAATAGGACAGGCCAAGACCGACGCGGAAGGACGGCGCCGCGTAATAGGAAAGGCCGACACGGCCGATGACGCCATCGTCCATGATGTCGCCGCTCTGCAGCGAGATCAGGGCCTCGAAGGTGATGTTGTCGACGTAATATTCCGCGATGCCGGAGACGCCATATTGCGTGTTGTCGTCGATGACGACGCCGGAGACCGCGATGCCGAGGCTGTAGGTCGTCGGATCACGGAAGAAGAGCTGGGCGGCGCCACCGTAGAAGCCGGTGTCATTGCCCGCCTTGCCGCCGATGGCGTCGAGCTGAATGCCCATGCTGTCGCCGAGGGGAAGGGTCACGGTCGGGGCGACGCCATACATGCCGCCGCGTTCGTCGCCGCCACCGAAGAGATCGAGTTGAAAGCTGCTGCCGGCCACCGCCACGGCATCGTCGAACGCGCTCGCCGGTGCCGCTTCCTGCGCCGACACCAGGGGAGCGCCGGCCAGCGTGGCACCCGCCAAGGCCGTACCAACGGCCAGCGACCAGATTCCCGTCTTCTGCTTCATCATGGGCCCCTCGTTTCCACCCCTCGCGGCCCCCTCAGGCCGTCTTGTTGTGATTGGTCATAGCCCGAGTCCCGTCCCCCACCCGCCCACCCGAATGGGAGGGCAAACGCGGAGTTCCTCCCATTTGGCCTTGGTAAACCCGACTCACCGGCGATCCGCCGGCCCTCTGGCGCCAGATGCCACCAATCCTGTTATTTTTATCCGGGCGGAAATCGACCCCACCCGATGCCGGGCAGCCTTGTCCAATCACGGGTTGGCCGTTGCCGCCGCCCTGGACTATCACCAGAGGCAATCATCCGGCCGCCGCCGGCCCACGATTCGAGGATCACGGCCTTGACCAAGGAATGCCCCATCGCCCAGGAAGCCGCCGCCCTGCTCGCCCGCCTCGGCGTCGACCCCGCCCCGGAAGCCGGTGGGCGCGCGGTACGCTCGCCGATCTCGGGCAGCGTTATCGGCCATGTCGCCGACACGGGCCCCGAGGCGGTCGAAAACGCCATCGCCGCCGCCGCCCGGGCCTTCGCCGAATGGCGCCGCGTACCCGCGCCGCGCCGGGGTGAGTTCGTCCGCCTGATCGGCGAGGAATTGCGCGCGGCCAAGGCCGACCTTGGTCGTCTGGTCACCCTCGAGGTGGGCAAGGTACCCTCCGAGGGCGAGGGCGAGGTGCAGGAGATGATCGACATCTGCGACTACGCCGTCGGCCTGTCGCGCCAGCTCCAGGGCCTCGCCCTGCCGAGCGAGCGGCCGGACCACCGCATGATGGAGCAATGGCATCCGGCGGGTGTCGTCGCCGTGATCACTGCCTTCAACTTCCCCGTCGCCGTCTTTTCGTGGAACGCGGCGTTGGCCCTCGTCTGCGGCGATCCGGTGATCTGGAAACCGTCGGAAAAGGCACCGCTGACCGCGCTTGCGGTCCGCACGCTGGTGGCGCGCGCGGCGGCCCGCTTCGGCGGCGTTCCGGCGGGCCTCGTCCAGGTCCTGCCGGGCGGGCACGACGTGGGCGCCACGCTGGTGGACGACGGGCGCGTGGCCGTGGTCTCGGCCACCGGTTCCACCCGTATGGGCCGGGTCGTGGGGCAGCGCGTGGCGGCGCGCTTTGGCCGCGCCATCCTCGAACTCGGCGGCAACAATGCCTCGATCGTCACGCCTTCGGCCGACCTCGATCTCGCGGTCCGCGCCATCGCGTTTGGCGCCATGGGCACCGCCGGCCAGCGCTGCACCACCCTGCGCCGGCTCTTCGTCCATGACGCCGTCTACGACGCGCTGGTGCCCCGTCTCGCCAAGGTCTATGCCGGCGTCACCGTCGGCAATCCGCTGGAGGACGGCGTGCTGGTCGGCCCCCTGATCGACGAGGCGGCGGGCGAAGCCATGAGCCTTGCCATAGCCGCCGCCCGCGCCCTCGGCGCCACGGTGACCGGGGGCGAGGCCGTCGACGTGGACGGTTGCGCGGAAGCCTGCTACCGCCGCCCCGCCTTGGTCGAGATGGCGGAACAGGTCGGCCCCATGCTGGAGGAAACCTTCGCCCCCATCCTCTATGTCCACCGCTACCACGATCTCGATACGGCCATCGCCCTGCAGAACGCGGTCGCCCAGGGCCTGTCCTCATCGATCTTCAGCAACGACCTGCGCGAGACCGAGACCTTCCTCTCCGCGTCGGGGTCCGACTGCGGCATCGCCAATGTGAACATGGGTACGTCGGGCGCCGAGATCGGCGGGGCCTTCGGCGGCGAGAAGGAAACGGGCGGCGGCCGCGAATCCGGGTCCGACGCCTGGAAGGGCTACATGCGGCGTATGACCTCGGCCATCAACTACGGCCGCGACCTGCCGCTGGCCCAGGGCGTACGTTTCGACATCGATTGAGCGACGGGGACCGAACGACCGGCGCTCAGTCCGCCCCGACCACCCGGTCGCGCCCTTCGGCCTTGGCCTGGTAAAGGGCGCGGTCGGCACGCGACATCAGGAATGCCAGCATCGGATTGGCGCCCACCTCACGGGCGGCGACACCGATGCTGACCGTGACATGCAGGGTGCGGGCGCCGAGTTCGATCGGCGTTTCCGCCACGCGGCGGCGCAGCCTTTCCGCGACGGCGACCCCGGCCTCCAACCCGAAGCCGGGAAGCAGGGCGACGAATTCCTCCCCGCCCAGGCGGCCGAAGACGTCGTTCTCCCGCAGGCCCGCCGCCACCGCCCGGGCTAATGTCGCCAAGGCGACGTCGCCGGCGGCATGGCCGTGGACGTCGTTGACCTGCTTGAAATGATCGATGTCGAAGATCAGCACGGCGGCTTTCCCGCCCCGATCCATCAGGGCCTCGCCCTCGCGCAGCAGGGCCATGCGGTTCAGGACACCGGTCAGGGAATCATGGGATGCCGCATGGTCCAGGCGGCGCAGGGCATCCTCCCGCGCGACATTGATGCTGGCCACCATCAGCGGGCCGAGCGCCAGCAGAGTCGTGCCCGCCCGGACCGACAGCGTGTCGCGCATGAAGGACAGGGTGCCGATATCCGGCAGCCAGCCGGCCGAAACCGCCACCAGCATGAAGCCGGTCGTCAGCATGGTCAGGATCACGGTTCCGAAGACGCCGTAGTAGAGCGCGCACCAGAGCAGGGCCGGCACGGGAAAGGCGATGGCCCCGGGACCACCGACCACCAGCGCGCCGATGACGGACAGCAGGACCCCCACCGCCGGCGCGGCGAAACGTGCGTCCGTCACCATGCGCTTCAGCCCGAAGACCATGCCCCGGACCGAGGTCGGCAGGGTCAGCACCACCGGCACGACACTGATCGCGTTGACGAGTTCCGCGGAGAACCAGTAGCCGAGGCCCGAGACCAGTTCCCGATCGAAGAACAGCGGGTTCGCCCAGCACCCGATCCCGGTGGCGACGGCGGCCCCGGCCACGCAGATGACGAAGAGGTGAAGCACGGACACCGGCCGTTCCAGGCGCCTGTCCGCCGGCCCGAGCCTTGCGTAGAGGGCGACCCCCGTGCCCGCCATGGCCATATTGGTCGCGGTCAGCCACAGGGTGGCGAAAAAGGCGCCGCCCGTCAGCCAGTCGGCGGCCAGATAGCCGGCCAGCGCGCCGAGCCAGCCCCAGCGCGTGTTCAGGGCGGGAAAGCGCACCATCATGCCGAGCAGCAGGGCGTTCGCCGGCCAGAAGGCCGCGAGGAAGCCGAGCGGCCGTGTCAGAATGCCGAGAAGAGCCGCGGCGAAAATGACCGCAGCCACGATCGCAACCGGCCTGAACCGGCGCCCCCCCAGGGTGAGCTTGTCCGTCGCTTCGGCCACCGGGCGCCCTTTTCGACACCATTTCCCCGCGAACAACATTGCGCATGAGGGGACCGCTTCGGCAACCGGAAGCAGACCGAACGATCCCGCCCCTCACCATTTTGTCGAGCTAGGCGGGTTGCACCTTCCCGTGTAGGATCGGTGCAACCCAATTCGGTGGAGAACCGTCATGGCCATGACGACGATCGGCATGAAGGTGGATGATGCGTTGCGCGCGCGCCTGAAGGCGGCAGCGGAAGCCATCGGGCGTTCCCCCCATTGGCTGATGAAACAGGCCCTGCTCGCCGCCCTCGACCGGATCGAGAGGGGCGAGGACCTGGAGCCGGCCGGCGCCGACGACGGGGATGACGGCCCCCTGCCCTTCCTCGAATTCGCGCAAGGTATCCAGCCCCAGGGCACGCTGCGCGCCCGGATCACCGCCGCCTGCCGCCAGCCCGAGACGGAATGCCTGCCCTATCTGGTCTAACAGGCGGCCCTGCCGGCGGCGAAACAGGCGATGCTCGCCGATATCGCCCGCGCCCTCGTCGTCCGGCTGCGGGCGAAGGCGCGCCATGGCGGGGTCGAGGGCCTGATCCAGGAATATTCCCTGTCCGCGCCCGAGGGGGTCGCTCTCATGTGCCTCGCGGAAGCGCTGCTGCGCATCCCGGACAAGGCGACGCGGGACGCCCTGATCCGCGACAAGATCGCCCGGGGCGACTGGCAGGCCCACGTCGGCCACAGCCCGTCGATGTTCGTGAACGCCGCCACCTGGGGCCTCGTCGTCACCGGCAAGCTGACCGCGACGACGAGCGAGGCCGGCCTGTCCTCGGCGCTGAGCCGGCTCATCGGGCGCTCGGGCGAGC
>JAQVKV010000083.1 GCA_028694545.1 Zavarzinia sp.
ACGCGGCAACACTCGCCGCTCACTATGGGCTGGAGGCGCCAGGCTTCGCCGCGCCCATGGACCCGGCCGCCGCCGCCGCCGGCAATGCGAGGCTGGTGGATGCGATCGCGCGTGGCCGTTTCGTCGTGGAGGCCGCCGCCATCACCGCCGCGGCCTGGCACGGCGAGGACGCCGGCGGCTCGGCGCCCGATGCCCTGCTCGCGGAAGGGGCGGCCTTGCGCGAGAAGCTCGGCCATTATCTGGGCGGAACCTTCCACTACGCCGGGGAATGGTATTGGGGCGTCGACCGGTTGCATTATCTCGAGACGCGGCTGGACGAGCTGGGGGCCACGGGGACGCCGCCGTCGCCCCGCTATCCTCGGTCCGGACTGCGCCTGCCGGCGGCGGCGAAGGGGAAGCTGGCCGGGCGCGTGCTCGAACTCTTCTTCTCCTTCCGCTCTCCCTACAGTTACATCGTGTTGCCGCGCGCCTATGCCCTGGCCGATCATTATGGCGCCACGCTGAAACTCCGTTTCGTGCTGCCCATGGTGACCCGGGGCCTGCCGGTCCCCATGGCGAAGCGCCTCTATATCGTGCGCGACACCAAGCGCGAGGCGACGAGCGAGGGCCTCGATTTTGGCAAGATCGTCGATCCCCTGGGCCGGCCGGTGGAGCGGGGCCTCGCCGTGCTCGCCCATGCAATAGCGCTTGGCGACGCGAAGGGGCGTTCGTTCGCGTTTTCCTTCCTGAAGGGTGTTTTCGCCGAGGGGATCGACGCCGGCGAGGATGCGGGCCTGCGCCTCCTGATCGAGCGCGCCGGCCTCGAAGCCGGTCCCGCCCTGGCCGCAATCGCCAATGGGGCGTGGCGGGTCATGGCCGAGGACAATCGTCTCGCCATGGTGGGCGAGGGGCTGTGGGGTGTGCCGTCGCTGCGCTTCGAGGAAACCTCGACCTGGGGCCAGGACCGGCTGTGGCTGATCGAGGACGCGATGATCGCGGCGGCGAGCGCCTGAGATGCGCGTTCCCTGGCTTGCCATCGCGCTGGCCGTGCCCGCTCTGGCCCATGCCGGGATGGCGGGACACGCGGCCCGCGCGCTGCCGCCGGCCTGTACGGTCCCCTTGCTGCCGGATCCGGGGACGCCCGGGCGTGGCATGGTGGCCCTGCCCGGTGGCACGGTCCAGATGGGCGAAGGGGCGATGCTGCCGGGCGAGGGGCCGGCGCGGGCCGTTGCGGTGGCCCCCTTCCTGATCGATCCGACCGACGTCACCAACGACCAGTTCGCTGCCTTCGTTGCCGCCACCGGCCATGTCACGGTGGCGGAACGTCTTGGTTCCTCCATGGTCTTCGTGGGCGCCGAAGGGCAGGTGGACCGGGATGATCCGGGCGCATGGTGGCGCCTCGTGCCCGGGGCTGACTGGCGCCACCCAAGGGGGCCGGGCAGTTCGATCCGGGGCCGCGGCAGCCTGCCGGTCGTCCATGTGGCACCAGAAGACGCGCTCGCCTATGCCCGCTGGCTCGGCCGCGACCTGCCGAGCGAGGCGGAGTGGGAATATGCCGCGCGCGGCGGGCTCGCCCATGGCCGTTACCCCTGGGGTGACACCCCCTCGACACCCGGGCGGCCCCTGGCCAATACCTGGCAGGGGGTCTTTCCCCTGCTGGATCTCGGCCGCGACGGCTACAAGGCCGAGGTCGCCCCCGTCGGCTGTTTCCCGGCCAATGGCTTCGGCCTCTACGACATGGCGGGCAATGTCTGGCAATGGACCGCCACGCGCGAGCCTTCCGGCGAAGCGGTGATCAAGGGCGGCTCCTACCTCTGTTCCGACGATTTCTGCTTCCGCGCCCGGCCGGCTGCGCGCCTTGGCGCCGCCGGGGATACCACCGCGGGCCATATCGGCTTTCGTACCGTCCTGCGTCCCCCGCCGTCTTCCCTCCGAGGATCGTCTTCATGAAACGCTTCCTGACCGCCGTGGTCCTGCTCGCACTGGTGCTGGTGGGCGCCTTCTTCGCCATTGGCGGCCGGCAGGGGGTGATCCTGCTGATCGCGCGCTTCAATTCCCCGCATGTCGAACCCAATCGCCCGGTGACCTGGATGCCGGGCCCGGCGACGGCGGAAGCAAGGGGCAAGCAGCCGAACGTCATCCTGATCGTCGCCGACGATCTCGGCTTCAACGACGTCTCCTTCTACGGCGGCGGCCGGGTGCCGACCCCGAACATCGATCGCATCGGCAAGGAGGGGGTGAATTTCCCGGCGGGTTACGCGGGCAATGCCACCTGCGCGCCGTCGCGCGCCGCCCTGATGACCGGGCGCTACCCGACCCGCTTCGGTTTCGAATTCACGCCCGCCCCCGTCGGCTTCGCCCGTATCATCGGCCATTTCGAGGACGGCGCGCCGGTGAAGCCGATCTATCACGAGGAGCGCGAGGTGGATGTTCCCGCCTTCGAGGACGAGGGCCTGCCGACGAGCGAGATCACCATCGCCAACCTGCTGCGGGGCGGTGGCTATCACACGATTCACCTCGGCAAATGGCACCTCGGGGAAGCGCCCCGCTTCCGGCCGGAAGCGCACGGCTTCGACGAATCCCTGGGCTTCTATTCGGGGGCTTCGCTGTTCATGGATCCTGCCGATCCGGACGCGGTGAACGCCAAGCAGGACTTCGATCCGATCGACATGTTCCTCTGGGCGGCGCTGCCCTACGGCGTGCGCTACAACGGCAGTGACATGTTCCATCCCAAGGGCCATATGACCGACTATCTGACGGACGAGGCCCTGAAGGCGATCGAGGCCAACCGCAACCGGCCCTTCTTCATGTATCTCGCCTATAACGCCCCGCACACGCCCCTGCAGGCGACGCGCGAGGATTACGAGGCGGTGACCGGCATCGCCGATCATACCGAGCGCACCTATGCCGCCATGATCCGTTCCCTCGACCGCAACGTCGGCCGGGTGCTGGAGGGGCTGAAGGCGGCGGGGATCGACGACGATACGCTGGTGATCTTCACCAGCGACAACGGCGGCGCCCATTACGTCGGCATCGACGACCTGAACAAGCCCTATCGGGGCTGGAAGGCGAGTTTCTTCGAGGGCGGGATCCGCGTGCCCTTCTTCATGCGCTGGCCCGGCCATCTGACGCCGGGGGCGACCTATGCCGCGCCGATCAGCCATTTCGACGTCTTCGCCACGGCGGCGGGGGCAGCAGGCACGCCCCTGCCCGACGATCGCACCATCGATGGCGTCGATCTTATGCCCTTCCTGACCGGGGAAAAGGGCGGGCGCCCGCATGATCGCCTGTTCTGGCGCTCGGGCCCTTATGTCGTCGTGCAGGCAGGGGACTGGAAGCTGCAGCTCACGTCGCTGCCGGCGCGGGCCTGGCTCTTCGACATGAAGAGCGACCCGACGGAACAGCACGACGTCGCGACCACCCATCCGGAGAAGGTGGCGGAACTGAAGGCCATGCTGGACGCCTTCCAGAAGGAACAGGTCAAACCGATCTGGCCGGCGCTGATCGAGGCTCCGGTGCCGATCGATCATCCGCTGAACCGGCCGTGGTCCGTCGACGACGCTTACGCCTATTGGTCGAACTGAACGACGGCCGGGGCAGGGTGAGCCGTGACGCGCCTATTTTTTCTTGGGCGCGGCACTCTTGGTTTTCGGCGCGGCCGCCTTGGTCGCCGCTGCCTTGGCAGGTTTCGCCGCTGCCTTGGGCTTCGCCTCGGCCTTCGGCTTGGCTTCGGCCTTCGCCTTCGGAGCCGCCTTCGGCTTCGCTTC
This sequence comes from Zavarzinia sp., assembly GCA_028694545.1. Classification (GTDB taxonomy): domain Bacteria; phylum Pseudomonadota; class Alphaproteobacteria; order Zavarziniales; family Zavarziniaceae; genus Zavarzinia. The sequence continues at coordinate 3,747 of JAQVKV010000083.1, forward strand.
CGCCTTGGCCTTCACCGCTTTCGCGGGGGCGGCTTCCTTGGCGGGCTTCGCTTTCTTGGCCGGGGCCGCCGCGACAGCGAGGGTTGCCGCCGGACGGAAGGCGAGCTTGGCGCTGGCCTTGATCTTGATCGCTTCGCCGGTCTGGGGATTGCGCCCCTTGCGCGCCGGGCGCTTCTTGATCTCGAAGGTCCCGAGGCCCGGCAGGCGGAGCTTGTCGCCCTTTGCCGTGCGGGTCGCGATGAATTCGATCACGCCGCGAAGCGCCTTGTCGGCGACCTTCGGCTCGAGCCCGGTATGGGCAGCGTAATCGGTGATGATTTCCTTGAATGTCGCCAATGGACCATCTCCTCCCAGAGAGGGCGATTCGGTGAATCGTTCATATCTTCACCGGGACCGCATATTACATGCGATTGTCATGTTCCAAAGCGGGCGTTGTGCGATCGAAAGATGAAATCGTGGACGAAAGTCCTGCGACGACACGTCTCCTGTGACGAAAAGGGACGCGCCCCCATGTCCTTGTTCTGCTAGTCAGTGGGCAAGACGTCCTTTCGACGGAGGCAGGATATGCAGCAGACAGCCTATGAACAGATCGGCGGCGATGCCGGCGTGCGCAAGGTGGCGCGCCTGATGTACGAGGCGATGGAGATCCTGCCCCAGGCCGCCGCCTGTCGCGCGATCCATCCGAAGGACCTGTCCGGCGCCGAACAGAAATTCTACGAATACCTGTCCGGCTGGCTCGGTGGTCCTCCGCTCTATACCGATAAATATGGCCACCCCATGCTGCGCCGCCGCCATCTGCCGGCGCCCATCGGGCCCGAGGAACGCGAAGGCTGGCTGCTGTGCTTCGCCACCGCCTGGGCCGAGGTCGCGGCCGACGCGCCCCTGCGTGACCTCGTCATGCGCAAGGTGGTCGAACTTGCCTATCACATGCAGAACACCGATGGCGCCCAGGCCACGGGCACATGCGGCGAGGGGACGGGCCAGCACGGCGCTTGCCATGACCACGGCCACGAAGAAGGCGTCATACAGGGCGCAGCGGGCTGTGGGGCACCGGCGGCGGCTGGAGGACAGGGCGGTCACCGGGGCTGACGTCGCCGTCGGCCAGCACGATCGCCATCACGCCGGCCTTGCGGATCAGGTTACCTTCGGCGTCACGCCCCAGCACCGCCTGGGTCAGACCCGGGCGGAAGGCGTCGAGCTGGGCGCAGGGATTGCGCAGCCCCGTGATCTCGATCAGCGCGCCCGAGGGAAAGCGAAGCCTTGTTCCCGTGGCGAGATCGAGAAGGGCGATGCCGCGCGTCGTGATGTTCTCGCCCATGTCGGCGGGGCCGACGTCGAAGCCGCGCGCCCGCAGTTCGTCGTGCAATTCGCCGTGAATGAGATGGACCTGGCGCAGGTTGGGCTGATTGCGGTCGCGCGCCACCCGGGAGCGGTGCTGCACATTGACCCCGGCATGAGCGTCGCCGACGACGCCGAACCCGGCCATCAGGCGGATTCGCGCCTGAACCTGCTTGCGAAAGCCGTGGACCACGCTGGTCGCCACGGCGATGACGACCGGCGTGCCGGTCGTCGTACCTGGAACGTCATCCGTGCCGGCCATGTTCCCCCTCCGTTGCCGCGGCCACAATGCAGCCGCGACGGGGGGAGATCAACGACCGGATCGTGTCAGTTCATGGTCCAGATGTTCCACGGCCCTTCGTGGGAATGCAGGGCCCCCGTCTGACGCAGATGGGCGACGGCGCGGGCCACGAGGTCACGGGCCTGGTGCTCGTCCTTCTCGACCAACATCAGGCTCTTGACGGCGGCGTCGATGACGGCCGGCCGCACGGGCAATTCCCCGAGCGCCTGTACGTTGACGATCGCGGTCTGGATTGCCTTCTCGGCATCACGCAATGTGGCAGGCATGGCGATCTCCTTTCCTGGTCAGGACGGACGTCGCAAGCGACGCCGGTCATTAAATCCATGGCTGGAAACGGCACATATTTCCGGCATGTCTCGCCGAACCGGGATGCTGCCGGGACCGTTGCAACCATGTCCCTTATTTGGGGACGGTGATGTGCGTGCTGCGATGCGGCAGATCAATTTTCCACCGCCCGGGCAATAGGTCGCAGCCGGGTCGACGGAAATCGTGCACTTTTGCCCTTGCGGATGGCAAGTCCGATATTTTTTGCCCCGGCCGGGATTAGACCGCCGGGCCGCACCGTATATGAGACATGACGAGCGAAGCCCGCCGTAACGAATTGATCCGCGAAATCGGCGCCATGCGCCGCTATGCCCGCGCGCTCACCCGCGATCCGGCGCGCGCCGACGATCTGGTGCAGGACGCGCTGCTGCGGGCGATCCAGGGCGCCGATCGCCTGCGCGATGGCGCGCCGCTGCGCCCCTGGCTGCTCACGATCGTGCACAACGGCTTCATCGACATGCGCCGCGCCGAACAGGCCGAGGGCCGGCGGCGCGAGGCGGTGGCGTCGGACCCGGTCACCCCGCCCGGGCAGGAGCATGCGGTGCGCCTCGGCCAGGTGGCGGCGGCCTTCGCCGCCCTGCCGCCGGAGCAGCGCGCCGTCCTCCACCTCGTCACGGTGGAGGGCTTGAGCTATGCCGAGGCGGCGGTGGTGCTGGATGTGCCGATCGGGACGCTGATGTCGCGCCTTGGCCGGGCGAGGGCCGCCTTGCGGGCCATGGAAGCTGGAAGCGGTGACGCGGGCACACCCCGTCTCCGTCTGGTTGGAGGGGGCGATGATGACGCCGGCTGACCCGATCACCGACTACGACCTTGATGCTTTCGTTGACGACCAGCTGCCGCTGGCCCGCCGGGCCGAGGTGGCGGCGCATCTTGCGGGCGATCCGGCGGCCGCCGCCCGCGTCATGGCCGATCTTGCCCAGCGAGACAGGCTCCGTCTTGCATTTCCGGTGACGGACGACCATTTGCCAAGGGCTATGGTCGATGCGGCCGATATCCTGGGACACAGTCTGTCCACCCGGCATGCCGGGGGCGGGCGTCTGCGCCGTTTCGCCGCCGTCTTCGTGATCGGCGCGCTTGGCTTCGCGTTGCATGGCCTCGTCGGGCCGTTCGGTGCGTCCGACAGCATTGCCTCGGTGCCGCCGCCCGCCTATGTGGAGGTGGCGCGCGAGGCGCATCGCACCGCCATGTTGCGCGCGGCCACCCACCACGGCCCGGCGGCGCCCTTCGATGCCGAGGAGATCCGCGCCGCGACCGCGATCGCCCTACCGGTGCCGGCGGGGGATTGGCCGGTGCGCGACGTGCAGATCTTCCCCTCGACCTATGGACCGAGCGTCGAGATGACCTTCGAGGCCGGCGGTCTGGGCACGCTGTCGCTGTTCGCGGTGCGGCCGGGCAGCTTCACCGTGACGCCGGTGACGGTGCTGGACGCGGGCGCGGACGGTACCGCCGGTGCCTATTGGCAGCTCGGCGAAGTCGCCTATGCCCTCACGGGGATGGGCGATCCACAGGAACTGGCCCGCATCGCCGCGACCATGGCCGAAACATCTTTCTAGGACCTTCAGGCTTCATACGGAGGAGCAGTCGTGAACAATCCCAATCCCTATGCCTGGCAGCAGACCGGGACCCAGGCACAGACCCGGGGCGCCCTCTTCGACCAGGGCCTGCGGCAGCACATGCTGCGGGTCTACAACTACATGGGCCTTGGCCTTGTCATCACCGGCCTCGTCGCCGCCGTGGTGGCCGCGACCCCGGCGCTCTATGTGCCCCTCTTCACCTCGCCCCTGAAGTGGGTGGTGATGCTGGCGCCGCTCGCCTTCGTGTTCTTCTTCTCGTTCAAGATCCAGACCATGTCGGGCCCGATGGCCCAGACCATGTTCTGGGTCTTCTGCGGCGTCATGGGCCTGTCCATGGCGGCGATCTTCCTGGTCTTCACCGGGACCAGCATCGCGCGGACCTTCTTCATCGCCGCCGGCATGTTCGGCGCGACCAGCCTCTATGGCTATACGACGAAGCAGGACCTGT
>JAQVKV010000084.1 GCA_028694545.1 Zavarzinia sp.
GGCGTGCCCTCCAACGACTTCGCCGATCAGGAACCCGGCACGGCGGACGAGATCGCCAGCTTCTGCGAGATCAATTACGGCGTCACCTTCCCTCTCGCCGCCAAGGTGCCGGTGACCGGGGCGGAGGCTCATCCCTTCTTCAAGTGGATCGCCGACGAACGACCGCTGGCGCGGCCGCGCTGGAACTTCCACAAATATCTCTTTGACGGCGAGGGCCGTCTGGTCGAGACCGGCTCCTCGGTGTCGCGGCCTTCGACGCTTGGCAAGGCGATCGAGAAAATCCTCGACACCCCCGCCAAATAGACCACGCGCAAGCGACGGCGCACCCCCATCCTCGGACAGTTCAGAGAGGGCGAAGACGAGCATGCGCGGCATCGATAAGGAACCGGCCCCCCCTTCCACCTGGCTGGCAATGGCGGAAACACGGGCGATCCCCGAACTCCTGCTGTCGATCAAGCTCGGCCCCCTCCTGCGTCTCGCCCCGCGCGGCGACGGCCACCCGGTGCTGGTGCTGCCCGGCTTCCTCGCCAGCGATCTTTCGACCGTGCTGCTGCGCCGCTTCCTCAAGCACCGGGGCTATTCGGTCCAGGCCTGGGAGCTGGGGCGCAATCTCGGCCCGAACGGCGCGCTCGAAGACGGGTTGCGCCATCGCCTGCTCGACATCGTGCGCAGCCATGGCTGCAAGGTCTCGCTCATTGGCTGGAGCCTCGGCGGGGTCTACGCCCGGGAAATGGCGCGCGAGGCACCGCAACTGGTGCGCCAGCTCATTACCCTGGGCAGCCCCATCGCCGCCGGCCCGAAGTCGACCAACGCCTGGAAACTCTTCGAGCGGCTGTCGGGGGAATCGGTCGACGATGTCGCCGAAGCCTATGCCCAGCAGATGTTCGCGGCGGTCGACGGCGTACCCTCCACCGCGATCTATTCGATGTCTGACGGCATCGTCGCCTGGCGCGGCTGCCTGGAACAGCCGGGCCCGATGCGCGAGAACATCCGCGTCCGGGGCAGCCATTGCGGCCTCGGCCACAATGCCGCCGCCCTGCTCGCCATCGCCGACCGCCTGGCCCAGCCCGAGGGCTCATGGGCGCCGTTCGAGCCCAAGGGGGCCCAGGCCCTGCTCTTTCCCCGCCCGGCCGACGAGGGGCGCTGGCATCTGTCTGTCGCCTGAGCGGCCTCCCGTTCCGGGCCTCGCCTCTTGACATGGCGGGCAAAGGCCCCAGTTTCACTGACGATTTCTCAGCAAACCCAAGCGCGAGGCCATGACGACATCCGAGCCGGTTCCCCTGACCGACGAGCAGAAGGCGGCGGCGCTGCGCCACATGAAGCGCGTCGCCGGTCTCATGATCCTGCTGATGGCGGCGATCTTCCTGACCAGCCGCCTGCTGGCCGGCCAGTTCCCCTGGATCGAAATCCCGGGCGCTTTCGCCGAGGCGGCACTGGTCGGCGGCCTGGCCGACTGGTTCGCCGTCACCGCCCTGTTCCGCCACCCGCTGGGCATTCCCATTCCCCATACGGCGATCGTGCCGCGCAATCAGGCCCGCATCGGCACGACTCTCGGCCGCTTCGTCGCCACCAACTTCCTGAAGCCCGAGGAAGTAACGGCCAAGCTGCGCCAGATCGATCTTCCGAGAATCATCGCCGAATGGCTGGACCAGCCCGAGAACCGCGCCCGCGCGGCGGAACGCATGGCGAAATCCGTGCCCGCCATCCTGAACGCTCTGGACGACGAGGACGTCGGCCGCTTCATGCAGACCAATCTCTCGGCCCGGGTGAAAGACATCGGCGTTGCCCCCATCCTCGGTCAGATCGTGCAGCTCCTGACCAACGAGGGCCATCACCAGCGCCTGCTCGACGAATTGCTGGAGCGCGCCCACCGCCTCGTGCACGACAACCGCGAACTGATCGAGAAGCGCGTGGACGAGCAATTGCCCCGCTGGCTGCCTAAGGCGGTGGACCGCGCGGTCTATACCAAGGTGCTCTCGGCCCTCGACAATACGCTGAGCGAGATCCGCGATCCGGAAGGGCCATGGCGCCAGCAGTTCGACGAGGCGACCCAGGCTTTCGTCCACGAACTGCGCACCAGCCCCGAAATGCGCCTGAAGGGCGAGGAAATGCTGCATCGCCTGCTCGCCAACGACACGCTGAAGCAATATTTCCACGATATCGCCCGCTCCCTGAAGGAGCGCATCCTGCGCGACGCCAATGCCGAGGATTCGAGCCTGCGGCGCCAGATCGACGCCGCCATGCGCGTCTACGGCGAGACCCTGACCCGCGACCCCGCCATCCGCCACACCCTGCAGAGCTGGATCGAACAGGCGGTCAACTCGACCATCGTCGCGCGGCGCGAGCAGATCGGCGACTGGATCGGCTCGATCGTGCAGAAGTGGGACAAGGACATGATCGTGACCAAGCTGGAAACCCAGGTCGGCCGCGATCTTCAGTTCATCCGCATCAACGGCACCGTGGTCGGCGGGCTGATCGGGCTTTGCCTCTATCTCGTCGAGCGTGTGACGGGCTGAGGCATCAGGGGGCTGGCGCCGGCTTCGGCCGCGCCAGATAGGCATTCACCCTTGCGATGGCGTCGAGCCGGACGTCCTGCCAGAACAGCGCGTAATCATAGACGTGGTAGTCCCGCCCGGGCAGCAGGATCGTGCGGAAGACGAAGGGCTCCGGCTCCGATATCCGCAGGATGCCGTCGCGGCACTGGGCGGCGACCAGCGCGGGCGTCAGGGGCTCCAGCGTGCCGCTGACCATCGAATGCACCGTGCCGCCCCGGTTCGCCTCGCGCGGGACCAGCGTCTCGTTGGCGGCGAAACCGATCGGATTGACGCAGAGGATGGGTCGGCCGGCCACGGCGGCGAAGCCCGAGGGCTGGCGCATGTCCCACACTTCGGCGGTCCGGCGATAGAAGTCCGGGACGCCATCGCGCGCGAAACTCGACCAGGTGATGACACAGCCGGTCTGCCCCGGGGCGCCGCAGGGCCGCAACGGTGTCAGCGGCCCGTCGAACAGGTCGAGCGGCAGGGGATAGCCGACCACATAGGCGACAACGAGCCGGGCCCGCAGGGCCGGATCGGGGGCCACCACCTCTTCCAGCAGGCGCTGGAGATGCATGCTGCCCTGGCTATGGGCGACCAGGACGAAGGGCCGGTCCCCGCCCCAGGCCGACAGATAATGCAGGAAGGCCGCCTTCACGTCCGCATAGGCGACGCCAAGCGCGGGCCGCCCGTCCGCCCGCGATTCCTCCTGGAACGCGGCGAGTGTCGCCTGGCGGTAGTACGGGGCATAAACCCGGCAACAACCGTTGAAGATCGCCGCCTGTCCGAGACTACCCGCCAGTTCGGCCGCCGCCGGATCGCCCCAGGGCGCGTTCCAGCCCGCCGCGTCGACATAGGTGGTCGGATGAATGTAGAAGGCATCGGCCGGCGCCCGGCCCTGGTTGTCGCCCGGCACGGCCCCCTTGGGCACGACGTCGGCCGAATCCACCGTCGTCGGCAGGGCCAGCCAGGTGGCCGGATCGCCGTAGTCGGGCGCCGGCGGCACGCGCGCCGCGTCGAAGGCGCCCGGCGGTGTCACCATGAAGGAAAGCAGGGCGAAACGGTAGTGATAGGCGCCAAAGCCGAGCGCGACGAGCAGGGCAAGAACCCCGAGGATCACACGACGCATAACCAAGTGACGGCCTCCGTCCTGTCTCCGCCGATCATGCCGCTCCCCCGAAACGGCCGGGGGCGCCCGATCGGACGCCCCCGCGATACGATTGTATGGCTGTTACTTGCTCTTGACGGTCAGGCCCAACGCCGTGGCGACGCCCTCGAGATCGTCCATCTTCTCGCCCAGGTCCTTGAACACCACGGGGGTCGCGGGGTTCAGGGCGATGGTCAGGGCCTTGCGGCTGTCCAGGAAGGCGAGCACGCCCTCGACCGCCGCCTTGGTCACCGGACCAGGAGCCTGCGCCGCCTGCATCTGCAGGAAGCCCTTGGCTTGCGCCAGCAGGTCGTCAGGCTTCTGGTTCATTTCCTTCGACACCATCTTGAGCACCCGATCGATCAGCGAATCGTCGGTGTAGGAGAGCGAGGCGTCGATCACGCTCGCCTCGAACAGCGCCGCCGGCGGCTCGAACGAGCGGGACGCCTCCTGCAGTGCCTTGATGTCGAAATTGCCGAACTTCAGCTTCAGGGTCAGCGCGCCGCCGTCCAGCACCTTGATGGTCACGTCCTTGACGTCGATCGTCTTGGTGGCCGGATCGAAGGTGTAGTCGGTGGTGGCCTCCAGCTTGATCGCCTCGTAGCCGAGGTCGGTCAGGGGCTGGCGGTCGCCTTCAGGAATGATCGACGCCGGCAGGACGAAGCCGGTCAGCTTGGCCGTGCCCTTGGTCGCGATATCATCGACATAGTCGCTCGAGGACGCGACCAGGGAGGCCAGCGTGACCTTGTCGCCGCCCTTCGGCCCGACCGAGAGTCCGGTCAGCTCGTAGCCGTCGATGCGCAGCTTCGTGAAGTCCGGTTCGGCCGAACCATTCTCGGTCAGGGGAGCGAGAGCGGAGCCGATGTCGACGCCCGTGACGGTCAGGCGTTCCAGGCCGAAGGCAACGTCGGGATCAGCGATATAACCGTCCAGGCCCTCGATGCTCAGCTTGGCGAAGGCCAGCGCCTTGAGCTGCTCGATCGAGACGCTTTTCAGCTTCACGCGGTCATCCGGCAGATCCATGCCGACCGCCTCGAAGTCCGAAAGGACGGCCGAATCCGCGCTGATCGACAGCAGCGCGCGCACGCCCATCGCTTCCTCGTCCACCATGCCGCCGGCGGCGGAGGCGAGCGTCGCGAGGTCCGCGACACCGATGCCTTTCAGCGCGACACTGCCGATGGTCACCTTGCCCTTGTCGCCGTCGGCCGTGGTCGACAGGCTCTTGAGGTCGAAGGCGCCGAGCGTCTTGCCGTCGAAGGCTGAAAGCGCGATCGAGGCGATGGTCATCACGGTCTTGGTGGCGCCCGGGGTCGCCGGGTCGGCCGGGCCGCCGGTCATGTTCTTCAGCCCGACCGAGCTGAAGGAGAAGGCTTGCAGGATGTCCGCGATCTCGGCCGGGCCGAAGGCGCCGAGTTCGGCCATGGTCGCGGGCGGTGCCTTCGCGAACTGACGCGCCGCGAGATCCGCGACGTCGAAATTCTCGAAGCTGATGCCGCCGCCGGTCTGCGGGCCGATGGTCACCTTGGCGGCGGTCAGGCGCCCGGCCAACGGCAGATAGGCCGTGCCCGGCGCCTGGCCGGCGGGATAGGAAGCCGGGTTGAACACGGTCTTCGCGTTGGCGGCGAAGGCATTGTCGACGACTACGCCCTCGAGGCGCACCGCGCCATCCTCATTGCCACCGGCGCCGAGGAAACCGAAACGCAGCTCGGCGAACAGCAGCTTGGACGCGCTGCACTCGAGACCGCTGTAAGTCGCCTTCACCTCGGGCGGCAGGCTGGCGAAGGTCGCGTCGACGTCCGCCTTGATGTTCGCGCAGTCGAGCGCCGGTGCCGATCCGACGGTGGTCACGCCAGGGCCACTTTCCTTGCCGAGGAAATACCAGCCGGCGGCCGCCCCCACGCCCACCACGATCGCGGTTACCGCGCCGATGACGATCTTGTTCATGCTCTCCCCTTCCGGTGAGTCCCGTATGGCGAAACCGACCGACCGCGCTTCCCCTTGAGCGGGATCGAGTCTCGGTCGGCAAACTAGACCAACTGGCGAAAAGAGGCGAGACAATGTCGTAGGTCACACGTGGCGCGGAGAATTGCCCCCGGCCCCGGCCAAGCGCGGGATTGGCCGGGGCCCGCTGATGGCATAGTCTGCCCGCAACGGGGACATAAGCAGGCAAGTCATACGATGGGGAAGAGTTCGCTGCGGGTCGCGTCGGTCGTGGCCGTGATCGTTGGAATGATGGCGACACCGGTTTTCGCCGACAGCGGCAAGGGCGGCCTGCCGTCCCGCGGCCGCCCCTCGCCGGAAGCATCGCCGCCACCGGGCAGTGCCGGTTCGGTCGAGGGGGACGAGCGCAACGGCCTGAGCGATCTCGCCACGGACAATGATACGCGGCTGCTGCAGATCGGGCTGATCTGGGGTGGCTATTCCACGCGGGTCGCCGACGGCGTGCTGGACGACGAGACGAGAGCCGCGATCCGCGCCTTCCAGCGTGATCTCGGCGCCCGCGCCACCGGGGAGCTGACCGACGATCAGCGCATCGAACTGCTGAGCCGGGGTGTCGCCAGACGGGCCGAGGTGGGCTGGACCTCCTACATCAATCAGGAGCTGGGCTATCGCGTCGGCTATCCCGGGCAACTGCTCACCAAGGCGCGGCCGGGGGAGAACGGCGGCCGCACCCTGTCGAGCCAGGATGGCACGCGCGAATTGGAGATCGAGGTCCTCGATCCCATGTCGGCCCAGGGTTTCGATGATTTCTTCCGCTCCGTCCAGGGCCTGCGCGACGGCGCCAAGACCGTGACGGAAGCCCACAAGGTGGGCAATGGCTTCGTCTTCGCCGGCACGGACAACCGCCGTTCCTTCGTCGGCCGGGTCGAGCGACGCGAGACCGGCGTCGTCGGTTTCACCTATTTCTATCCGTCCGGCGCCGACGGCCTGCTGGTTGCCGCCATGGCCAGCGAATTCTTCGTGCCCGACGTGCTGGGTCCGCCCGAGCCGCCGCCGCCCGATACCGAAGTCGGCGTCTACGAGAAGAGCGACGCCCGCAACGGAGAGACGGCGGACGCATCCCCCGAACCGGCCCAGCCCGAGCCTTCCAGGCCCGAACCGTCACGTCCCGATCCCCGGCCCGCGCGCCCGCCGCAGACCGCTGACGGCACCGATCGCGTGCCCCTGCCCACTCTGCCGATGGCGGTGGAGACGCAGCCCCTCGATCCGGCGGGGGTCTTCCTCAAGGTGAAGGATTCGGTCTGGGTCGTCGTCGCCTCGCCCATGCGCAACGGCCTGCCCTATCTCGAGAACGGCTACAGCCAGGGCTCCGCCGTGGCGGTCAGCGCCCAGCATCTCTTCACCAATTGCCACGTGCTCGAGGACCAGCAGTTCTTCGGCATCTTCCGCAACGAGGACATGTCGGACCTGCGCCCGGTGACCGTGAAGCTGCGGGATGAGGAAGGCGATCGCTGCATCATAAGGGTCGACAAGCCGGATCTGCCCGCCCATGTCGCGATCCGCAGCCATTCGGACATCGTGATCGGCGAACGCGCCTATACGGTGGGCGCGCCGTCCGGCCTCGACCTCACCCTCGGCGAGGGGTTGGTGTCCTCGAAGCGCCGGCACGAGGGCCAGCAATATGTCCAGACCAGCGCGCCGATCTCGCCCGGCTCGTCCGGCGGCGGGTTGTTCGACAATCGCGGCAACCTGATCGGCATCACCACCTTCATGCTGCGCGACACGCAGAACCTGAACTTCGCCATCGCGGCCGAGGAGTTCCTGCGCCCCGGCCCGAGCGCCGGCAACCGCTGAACGAAAGGGCCGGCCGGATTGTCATCCGGCCGGCCCTGCTCTCAGTTTCGCTTGAGCAGTTCGGGGAAGGAAGCCTTCAGCTTCTCCACCTTCGGCTGCGAGACGTGGGCGATATAGGGCTGCGTCGGATTCCGCGCCGCGTAATCGTGGTGATAGTCCTCGGCCGGGTAGAAGGCCTCGAGGGGTTCGATCGTGGTCACGATCGGCGCAG
>JAQVKV010000085.1 GCA_028694545.1 Zavarzinia sp.
CCGGGCCATGCGCGAGAGCGCGAGACTGGTCGCCGTCGAGGACACGAGACCGCCGAAGATACCGGCGAAGAGCACGCCGCGCCGGGCCCCGCCCAGCCGGATCGCGACATAGCCGACGAAGGAAAGACCGGCGATGGCGACCACCATCAGCCACATCTCGAACGGGTTCAGGGCGCCAAAGGGACCATAGCCCTTGTTTGGCAGCACGGGCAGGACGACGACGGAAATCAGCAGGAGGCGCAGCGCCGCCTGCATTTCGGCGGCGTCGATCTTCTTCAGCAGGCCGTGCGTAAAGGGTTTCGCCGACAGGATGATGGTGGCGACAACCGCCGTCATGGCGGCGGGCAGGGGGTGGCCGAGGGTACAGGCGCCGCCCAGCAGCACTGCGAGCACGCCGGCGATGACCGTGGTCAGGCTGAGGTCCGCATCCGTGCTCGCCTCGCGCCAGTAGCCAAGGCCGAGCAGCGCGGCGACGGCGAGCACGGCGGCGGCCAGAGGCCAGCTCGGGCCGGCCAGGCCGGCGATGCCGCCGATCAGCCCCATCAGGCTGAAGGTGCGGATGCCGGCGGGGCGTCTGCCTTCCGCCTCGTCCCGGCGCGACCAGCCGCGCTCGAAGCCGATGACGGCGCCGCAGCCGAGCGAAATGGCGAGATCGCCGATCAGGGACAAGGGATCCATGGCTGGTCTTTCCGGGCCGTTCAGGCGGATTTGTTCCCGGCGTCGCGTGCTGCCGCTTCCAGGGTCTCGAAGGGCAGCAGGACGCAGGCAAAACGTGCGCGATGTTTGGTGACGCTGGTGAAGACATCGAAGCCGGGATGGCCGGGTAGCAGGGGCGCCTCGCCTGTCTTCAGGGCCGCCAGAAGGTCTTCGGCCGTGGCGGCGATCGTTTCGGCATCCAGCCCTTCCGCCATGGCGGACAGCAGGCTGGCGCTGGCCTGGCACAGCACGCAGGCATGAACCCGATGTCGGACGGCGCGGATCTTGTGCCCTTCGTCGAGCGTCACGTCATACTCCACCCGGTCGCCGCAGAAGGGATTGTCCAGCGCCGCCGTGCCGTCCGGCGCCGGCAATTCGCCCTGGCGGGAGACGTCGCTCGCGGCGCGCAGCATGTCGCGGGGATAAAGATCGTCGGTCATGGCAGGAGAATCCTCAGGGCATCCTCGATCCCGGCGAGGCAGGCATCGATGTCGCCGGCGTCGTTGAAGGCGGCCATGGAGGCCCGGGTCGAGCCGGCGACGCCGTAAGCCTCGTGCAGCACCTGGGCGCAATGATGGCCGCCGCGTAGTGCAACGCCCCGCCGGTCGAGGATCTGGCAGATGTCGTGCGGGTGGGCACCCTTGATGGTGAAAGAGACCAGGGGCAGGCGATCCGCGAGATCACCGGGTCCGATCAGACGCAGCCGGTCGCCGCAACGCTGGCGCAAGCCCTCGATCAGGCGCCCGGTCAGCGCTGCGAGGTGGCGGTTCGCCGCCGCGTGATCGATGCCGGCATGGAAGCGACAGGCGGCCCCCAGCCCGACGGCGGGGCCGATCGGCGGCGTTCCCGCCTCGAAGCGCTGGGGCGGGCGGGCGTAAGTCGAGGATTCGAAGCGCACGCTGCGGATCATCTCGCCACCGCCGAGGAAGGGCGGCATGGCGGCCAGCAATTCGCGCCGGCCCCAGAGCGCGCCGATACCGTTGGGCGCCCCCAGCTTGTGGCCGGAAATGACATAGAAATCGCAGCCGAGCGCCGGCACGTCGACCGGGCCGTGGGGCGCCATCTGCGCCCCGTCCACCAGGGTGACGGCACCGGCCGCGCGCGCCTGCGCCGCGACCTCGGCAACCGGCGTGATCGCCCCGGTGACATTGGAGGCATGGGTGATCGCGACCAGCCGCACCCCGTCCAGCAAGCCGGGCAGGGCATCCATGTCGAGGCGCCCCTCCGCCGTCGCCGGCAGGCGCACGAGGCGAAGCCCGCGCCGTGCCGCCAGCATCTGCCAGGGCACCATGTTGGCGTGATGTTCGAGGGTGCTGACGGCGATGGCGTCGCCTTCCCGCAGCAGGCTGCCATAGCTGTGGGCGACGAGGTTGATCGCCATGGTGCAGCCGGCGGTGAAGACGAGGTCCCGCGCCGAAACGTTCAGATAGGCGGCGACATCCTCGCGCGCGGCGTCATAGGCATTGGTCGCGCGTTCGGCCAGCGTATGCACGCTGCGCTTCACATTGGCCCGGTTCCGGGTCTCGTGGGTGACCACCGCGTCCAGCACCGCGCGCGGCATCTGTCCCGTGGCGCCATTGTCCAGGTAGTGCAGGGGGACACCCGGGGCGATGTCCTCGCTCAGGATCGGGTATTGCGCCTTGAGCAGGGCGGGGGAATAGGGCATGAGGTTCACCCCCTCACCCCGGCCCATCAGGCCGCGCCCTCGACCAGCGCGGCGGTGAAGAGCGTGTTCAGCGCCTGTTCCAGATCCTCGAAATCCGGCAGCACGCGTGTGGCGCCGGCCGCTCGTAGCGGTCCGATCCCGTCGCCGACACCGACGAAGCCGATGCCGAGGCGCCGCGCCGCGTCGAGATCCCAGAGGCCGTCGCCGACATAGACCCTGCCGTCGAAGGCGGGCAGCGCGTGCTCCGCGCAGGCCAGGCTTGTCGCAGCCTCGATGATGCCGGCGCGATCGTCATGGGCGTCCGAAAAAGCCTTGGGGACCTGGTCCACATGAAGGCGCGCGGCCCCCAGCTTTAGCGCGGCGGTGCGCGGAAAACTGCCGCTGGCGATGGCGACGCCGACCCCGGGCAGGGCGCGCAGGGTGGCCAGCAGGCGGGCGGCACCGGGCGTCTGGTCGAGACGGAGGTCGGGCGGGAAACGCTCGGCGATCGCCTGTTCGATCGCGTCGATCGCGGTATCGTCGGCGGGACGGTTCAGGCGCTCGGCCAGAATTTCGCGGGCGATACCCCGATCGGTCGAGGTGCGGTAGCGCGACCAGTCGGTGTCGATGGCGTGGTCGTGCAGATCGGCCCAGGCGTCGGCGATCATCCGGTTGTCGATGTGGGTCGAGCGGATGAGCGTGCCGTCGATATCGAAGATGACGAGGAGATTCGGCATGATGGCGGCGAGGATAGCCGCCTTTGCTCAGGCGATCAGCAGCCAGATGGCGCCAAGGCCGAGAAGGACGAGTCCGGTCACCCAGACGGGGGCGGGAATGCCGCCCTCCGTGCCGTCGCCTAATGTTCCGCCGCCCAGTGTTCCGCTGCCCGGGCCTTCCTTGTCCGCCGCGGGTTCAGCCATGGCGCAGCTCGAACACCGTGCGCCGCCCCGTGGTATCGGGCTGGTAATGATTGCTGAACACGGTGCGCGCCTCCTCGAAAGCCTCGAGCGGGAAATCGTCGGCCACCTCGAAGGTGTCGACGCCACAGCGCAGCATATGCGGAATCTGGTCCCAGAGCACGTCCCCGAGCGCGCGCACCTCGCCCCGATAGGCGAAGCGCTGGCGCAACTGGACCGCGTGGGTATAGCCGCGCCCGTCCCGGAACACCGGGAATTCCAGGGCCACGACCTCGAAACGCCCGAGATCCTCGGCGACGTCGGCCGGCGGCTCGTGCGAGGCAAGCCGCAGGCCGAGCGGCGCGTTCCGGCCCATCAGGGCGTCGCGCTCGGCCTTGAAGCGGGCCAGCGAGACGATGACGGCGCCACCGTCCGGCAGTTCGGCCTCGTCGCCGACATGGGTCCAGGTATCGGCGACCGGGGCGCCTTCCTTAACGATCTTCATAGAGCGCAGCCTTGAACGGGGCCATGCCGACGCGGCGGAAGCAGGCCAGGAAGGATTCGTCGTCGCCGTCGCGAAGGCCCAGATAGGTCTCCACCACGGTTTCGACCGCGTCGACGATGCGATCGGGCGGGAAACCCGCGCCGGTGAGCTTGGCGAGCGAGGCATCCTCCGCCCCCGACCCGCCGAGCTGGAGCTGGTAGAGCTCCTGCCCGTGCTTGTCGACGCCGAGAATGCCGATATGGCCGACATGGTGATGGCCGCAGGCATTGATGCAGCCCGACATCTTGATCTTCAGGCCGCCGATCGCATGCTGGCGCTCGAGGTCGGCGAAGCGGCGCTGGATCGCCTCCGCCACCGGGATCGAACGGGCATTGGCGAGATCGCAGTAATCGAGCCCGGGGCAGCAGATGATGTCGGACACCAGACCGATGTTGGCGGTGCCGAGGCTGGCCGCCTTCAGCGCCTGCCAGACGTCGTGGACGTCGTCCAGGCGGACATGGGGCAGGACGAGATTCTGCTCGTGCGTCACCCGGATCTCGTTCTGCGAATGGCGTTCGGCGAGATCGGCGACGAGATCCATCTGTTCGGCCGTGGCGTCGCCCGGGGCGATGCCGTCGGCTTTCAGCGAGATCGAGACGATGGCATGGCCCGGCACCTTGTGGGGCCGGACATTGCTGCGCACGAAATCGCGGAAGGCGCGGTCCTCGAATTTTTTCGCTTCGAAAGCGGTCGAGGTGGCGGGCAGCACGGGCAGCTCGGGCGGGGCGAAATAGGCGCGGATGCGCGCGATCTCGGCCTCCGGCAGGGCGACCGTGCCCTTGATGCGGGCGAATTCCTCGTCGACGAGGGCCGAGAATTTGTCGAGCCCCATCTCGTGCACCAGGATCTTGATGCGCGCCTTGTAGATATTGTCGCGCCGGCCAAGCGCGTTGTAGACGCGCAAGCAGGCGGTGGCGTAGTCGAGAAGTTCCGCCTTCGGCACGAAGTCCCGGATCTTCTTGGCGATGATCGGGGTCCGGCCCATGCCGCCGCCGATCCAGAATTCAAAGCCGGTCTCGCCCGCCGCGTCCTTGACGATGCGGATGCCGATGTCGTGCAGCCTGATCGCCGCCCGGTCCTGTTCCGAGGCGATGACCGCGATCTTGAACTTGCGCGGCAGATACGAGAATTCCGGGTGGAAAGTGGACCATTGCCGAATGATCTCGCACCAGGGTCGCGGGTCCTCGACCTCGTCGGCTGTGGCGCCGGCGAAGGGATCGGAGGTCACGTTCCGGATGCAGTTTCCCGAGGTCTGGATGCCGTGCATCTGGACCTTGGCGAGGTCGGCCAGAATGTCCGGCGTATCCACGAGGCGCGGCCAGTTGTACTGGATGTTCTGCCGTGTCGTGAAATGGCCGTAGCCCTTGTCATACTTGCGCGCGACATGGGCCAGCATGCGCATCTGCGCGGCCGACAACGTGCCGTAGGGAATGGCGACGCGCAGCATATAGGCGTGGAGTTGCAAGTAGAGGCCGTTCATCAGGCGGAGCGGCTTGAACTGCTCCTCCGTCATCTGGCCTTTCAGACGTCGCTCCACCTGGCCCCGGAACTGGACCACCCGTTCGTCGACGGCGGCCTGATCGAATTCGTCGTAGCGATACATGGCGCCTCTCAGATCGCTGCCTGTTTGCCGAGGTCGGTGCGGTTCGACGGGCCGGCGGCCCTGATCCGCTCGCGCACGCTTGCCGGACGGATCGCGCCATTCTCGACCGTCACGGGCATGGCATAGGCACCGACCACAAGGCGTGCCTTCACGGCGGCCTCGGCCCGCGTCTTCAGCGCGGCCTCTTCCTCGGCCGTGGCCGCGACGAGGGCGTGATCCAGCACCTCGGCCCAGGTATCGCCCGGGCCGATATACACCACCGTGCCGTCGCTCAGTCTGTTTGCCGTAAAAACCTTCATCGCCATCCGACCATTGCTCAGGTCACATGGTGATACGATTGTTTCCTGAGTAGATCAATAAAAATTGGGAAAATCAATTTTATAACACATTCTTTATGTTGAATATGCGGTGCAAAAAGGGGCGGCGAATGGGCCGCCCCGCCGGATTACTTGAAGAACTTGGCGTTCACGCGCGAGGTGGGGGTGATCCGCCTGGTGCAGTTCGGCACGTCGCCGTCCGCACCGCTGCAGTTCATGACCTCGTTGATCAGCACGCTGCCGATGCGTTCGCAATCCTGGCCCTGGATGTCGAACAGCTTCACCGTGGTCTTAGCCGTCGGCAGGGGCGACAGGCTGACGGCAATGCGCCGTTCGATCACCTGGTCCTGGTTGAACAGGATGAGGTCCAGCTTCAGGTCGGTGATGTCCGGTCCGTCCGGATTGACGAGGACCAGATAGGCCCGGCAGGCGCCATCCTGCGGTTCCAGCTTGTTCAATTCGATGGAGATCGGCCCGGGGACCGCCGTCGACTCGGTGGCGGGCACGGCATCGGCTGCCGGGATGGCCGGATCGGTCTGGGCCTGGGCGGTCCCGGCCAGGGCGGCGAGCCCGAAGGCGGCGATGGCCGGAAGGGCGCGGCGGCCAAAGGCGATGGCCGGCGGGAAGAAGGTCATGCTGTCCTCGCGCTATTCGAAGCGAACGGTCGGGAGCATGAAGTGTCCCCATACCCCGCGCAAGCATGCAGCCAAATGCCCCGGGCCAAAATAGGGCGATCATGAAAACCTGTGGCCGCCGTCACTGTGCGCCCTTGACCCGCGTGATATATGTGATGTTATAACATTTCTGAATTTATCGGGGTCTCGTCATGCCTGAATTGCCACCGACCGTCCTGACCCTCGGGGCAGGGGCGCGTCTCGGCGTAGCGCTTGGTCTGTCCGTGCTGCTCTGGGGGGCCGTGCTGTGGGCGCTTCTGTGAGCGGACATCGGGCCGAAGCCCCGCTGGTGGTCGAGGATCTGACGGTTACCTATGATCGCCATCCGGCCGTGCACCATGTCTCCTGCCGTTTCGAGCCGGGTTCGCTGACGGCGGTGGTCGGGCCCAATGGCGCCGGCAAGTCGACCCTGATCAAGACCCTGATCGGCCTGCTGAAGCCGGCGGAAGGGCGGGTTTCGACCGGCGGCCTCGGCCGCGCCGACATCGCCTATCTGCCCCAGCAGGCGGACATCGATCGCTCCTTCCCGATCAGCGTCGCCGATACGGTGGCGCTCGGCCACTGGCGCCGGGTCGGCATTCTCCGCCGGCTGACCGGCGTCATGCGCCATCAGGTCACCGAGGCGCTGTCGGCCGTCGGGCTCGAAGGTTTCGAGAATCGGGCGATCGGTTCCCTCTCGGTCGGGCAGTTCCAGCGCGTGCTCTTCGCTCGTCTCCTGCTGCAGGATGCCAGCGTCATCCTGCTGGATGAACCCTTCAACGCGATCGACGCCAAGACCACGGCCGATCTCCTCGCCCTCGTCGACCGTTGGCATGGCGAGAAGCGCACGGTCGTCGCCGTGCTGCACGACATGGAGCAGGTGCGCGGCCATTTCCCGAATACGGTGCTGATGGCGCGCGAGCTGATCGCCGCCGGCCCGACCGCCACCTGCCTGACGCCCGAGCACCTGCTGCGGGCCCGCCACATGTCCGAACGGTGGGACGAAGGCGCCGCCGTCTGCGAACCCGTGCGGCGCCGGGCCTGAGATCACGCCATGACACTCTGGTCGCTCCTGTTCGAGCCCTTCGCCGATTTCGCCTTCATGCGCCGGGCGCTGGTCGCCTGTTTCGCGCTCGCCCTTGGCTGTGGTCCCGCCGGTGTCCTCCTCATGTTGCGGCGGATGAGCCTTGTCGGCGACGCCATGAGCCACGCGGTGCTGCCCGGGGCCGCCGTCGGCTTCCTGTTCTTCGGGCTGAACATCTGGGCCATGGGGCTCGGCGGGCTCGTCGCCGGGCTTTCGGGCGCCCTGCTGTCCGGCCTCGTCACGC
>JAQVKV010000086.1 GCA_028694545.1 Zavarzinia sp.
CGGGGCGAGGGGGGCGGCCGCGTCGTGGCGGCCGGCTCAGCCGATCCGCTTGATCAGGGCGGCGGTCAGCTCCCTGGTGCTGGCCTTGCCGCCGAGGTCGCCGGTGCGGATGCCATCGACGTTCAGGGTCTCGTCGATCGCCGCGCGCAGGCGGGCCGAAAGGTCCTGGCAGCCGACATGATCGAGCATGAGGCCAGCGGCCAGCATGAGGGCGAGGGGATTGGCGATGCCCTTGCCCGCGATGTCGGGGGCGGAACCGTGCACCGCCTCGAAGATCGCCGTATTTTCGCCGATGTTGGCGCCGGGCGCCATGCCGAGGCCGCCGACGAGGCCGGCGATCTGGTCCGAGAGAATGTCGCCGAAGAGGTTGGTGGTCACGATCACGTCGAACTGCCACGGGTTCATGACGAGTTGCATGGCGCAGGCATCGACGATCCGCTCGTCGACCGCGACCCGGCCCTCGTATTCCCTGGCGATGGCGCGCCCTTCCTCGAGGAAGAGGCCGGTGATCGCTTTCAGGATATTGGCCTTGTGGACCAGGGTCACCTTCTTGCGGCCGTGCTTCACCGCGTAATCGAAGGCGTAACGAATGATGCGGCGGCAACCCTCGCGCGTGGTGATGCCCTGGCTGATGGCGACGGCGTGGGGATCGTCGCCGATGCCGACGAAATGCTCGTGGGCGACGTAGTAACCCTCAAGGTTTTCACGCATGAGAACGAGGTCGATGTTCTCGTAACGCCCGCCGGGCACGATGGTGCGCGCGGGCCGGACATTGGCGTAGAGCTTGAAGGCTTCGCGCA
Source organism: Zavarzinia sp. (assembly GCA_028694545.1). Taxonomy (GTDB): domain Bacteria; phylum Pseudomonadota; class Alphaproteobacteria; order Zavarziniales; family Zavarziniaceae; genus Zavarzinia. The sequence goes on from JAQVKV010000086.1 coordinate 801, forward strand.
GGCGAACATTCACCGAACGGTAGCCACCGCCCGACGGCGTGGTCAACGGGCCCTTCAGGGCAAGGCCGGTGCGGGCGATGCTGTCCAGCGTCGCCTGGGGCAGGGGATCGCCGGCGGCCTCGATCCCGGCCATGCCGGCGGCCTGGCGGTCCCACTCGAAGGGGGCGCCCAGGGCATCGAGGACGGCGGTCACCGATTCAACGATTTCGGGACCGATGCCGTCGCCGGGGATCAGGGTTGCGGGGACCGTCGGAACTGATGCCATGACCATGTGACTCCTTCGCCCATTGCGCGCCCGTACGGCGCCCATTTGCGGGCTGGGGTATGCCCCTCGGGGCGGCTTGTCCACCCCTGCGAAAGACTAAGGTCGAAGGCGGCTGCGGAGGGACGGCCTCAGGCGAAGCCGGCCGCGTCCAGTGCCGCCGCGATTGCCTTGCGGCCCGCTTCCGCGGTCGCGGGGCCGAGGCGGGCGGTATCGGCGCGCAGAGCAGCGATGGACAGGCCCCGCGTCGCCCCCAGTTCCGCGCGATGACCGATCAGCCAGGTCTCGATCCGCTCGGGCAGGACCTCGAGGTGAAACTGCAGGCCGAGCACATTGTCGCCGATGGCGAAGGCCTGGTTCAGTGTCGTGCCGGTCGAGGCGAGGCGGATCGCGCCGTCGGGCAGATCGAAGGTGTCGCCGTGCCAGTGCAGCACGTCGTGGCCATCGATCGCGGCGAGCGGTGAGGCGAGGCCAGCGGGCGTAAGCGTGACCGGTGCCCAGCCGATCTCCTTCTCGGAACCGGGATAGACGGCGGCCCCGGCGGCGGCGGCGATCATCTGCGCCCCCAGGCAGATGCCAAGCAGGGCCCTGCCGCTGGCGAGACGGGCCCGCAGGAAGGCGACCTCCTCCCGCAAGTAGGGATAGAGATCGTCCTCATAGACGCCGACAGGCCCCCCCAGCACGACGACAAGGTCATCGGCGGCGGCATCGAGCGGCGCGAGGTCGTCGACCCCGATCTGCAGGGTGCGGGTGGAAAAGCCGCGCGCGACGAGAACATCCTCGATCAGGCCGAGATCCTCGAAAGCGACGTGGCGAAGGACGAGACAGGTCCTGGTCGTGGTCATGCTGGTCGTGGTCATGGAGGCCTCCAGCGACATTGTGCCGTCCCTGTTTTCCGCGTTGCAGCACGCGGGGTCAAGCGGCCTTTGCCATTCCCGTAACGACCGCCATGCAAGAGGCGCAATGGTGGTGCCGGGCGGTCGCTGGTATCGAGGGGCCATGGCGCCCATCGATCTCTTCCTTGTCCTCGTCGTGAACCTGATCTGGGGGCTGAATTTCGTCGCCGCCAAGCTGGGCGTGAACGAATTGCCCCCCATGCTGCTCACGGGCTTGCGTTTCGCCCTGGTCGGGGTGCTGCTGGCGCCGTTGATCGGGCGCGTGCCGCGCGACCAGATCCGGCCCGTGGTCTGGGTTGCGATCACCGCCGGGCTGCTGCACTTCGGGCTGCTGTTCATTGGCATTGCCTGGGTGGGCGACATTTCGTCGGCGGCGGTGGCAATCCAGCTCAATATCCCCTTCGTCACCATCCTTGGCGTTCTTGTCCTGAAGGAGCAGATCCGCTGGCGGCGCATCGTCGGCATCATGCTTTCCTTCGCCGGCGTCGCGGTGATCGGCTTCGATCCCCGGGTGTTCAATTACCTCGATGGGCTGTTTCTCTGCGTGGCGGCGGCCTTCTCGATGGCGGTCGCCATGATCATCATGCGCCGCCTGCGCGGTGTCGGCGTCTTCACCCTGCAGGCCTGGATGGGACTGATCACGGCGCCCTGCATGCTGCTCATGTCGCTGATATTCGAGGAAGGGCAGGTGGGGGCCATGCTCTCGGCCTCGGCAACCGCATGGGTGGCATTGCTCTATACGGCTCTCGGATCGTCGCTTATCGCCCATGCCGCCAATTACCGGCTGCTGCAACGCTATCCGGTCACCTTGACGGCACCCATGATGTTGCTGTCGCCGGTGCTCGGTATCCTGTTCGGGGTTACCCTGCTCGGCGATACGCTGACCATGCGCATGATCGTCGGCAGCCTGATGACACTCGCCGGAGTGGCCATCATCATGTTGCGGGAGAAGAGGATCCCGGGGGCCGCGCCATGATCGATCGCCCGTCGCCCAATTTCGACGAACGCGCGGGCACGCCGGTCTCGATCCTGATGATCCATTACACCGGCATGACCTCGGGACCGGCGGCGCTGGAGCGCCTGTGCGATCCGGCCGCCAAGGTTTCCGCCCATTACCTGATCGAGGAGGACGGCACCGTCTTCCGCCTGGTGGCGGAGGAACGGCGGGCCTGGCACGCGGGGGCGGGCTCGTGGCGCGGGCGAGGCGACGTGAACGCCCGCTCGATCGGGATCGAACTGGTCAATCCGGGACACGAGTGGGGCTACCGCCCCTTCCCGGTGGCGCAGATGGAGGCGCTGGCCACCCTCGGGCGGGAGATCGTGGAGCGTCACGGGATTGCGCCCTTCGACGTCATCGGCCATTCGGACTCGGCGCCGGAGCGGAAGACCGATCCGGGCGAATTGTTCGACTGGGCCTGGCTGGCCGGGCAGGGGGTCGGCTTCTGGGAGGCAGGCACCGACCCGGCGCCCGAAGGCGGCGAAGCTTTTGCCGCCGGCCTCGCCGCCTTCGGCTATGGCGTCGATCCGGCCTCGCTCGCCGCTGTCACCATGGCCTTCCAGCGCCACTGGCGGCCGGCCCGGGTCGATGGGATCGCGGACGCGGAGACGCGCGGCCGGCTCGCCTTCCTGCTGCGACAGCTCAGAAGTTGACGGTGCGGTTTTCGCGGGCGAAGGTCGTCGCCTGATCCTCGGGCATGGGACGGGCGAAGAAATAGCCCTGACCCATGTCACAGCCCATGTCGCGGAGGGCCGCCGCCTCTTCCGCCGATTCGATCCCCTCGGCGATCAGATCCATGTCCAGATTCTTGCCCAGCGCGACGATCGAGCGGATCAACTCCATGGAATTGCGGTTCCGCAACATGTCCTTCACGAAGACCCGGTCGACTTTCAGTGTGTCGATCGGGAAGGCGTGCAGGTAGCTGAGCGACGAATAGCCGGTACCGAAATCGTCGATGGCGATATGGAGTCCCGCCTGCCGGCAACGCGCCAGCGCGGCGCTCGCCGCCTCGGGGCTTACCATCAGCAGGCGCTCCGTGATTTCCAGGTGGATCCGCGTGGGCACGACACCGCTGGCTTGCACCGTCCTCAGCAGCCTGTCGATGAAGTGGTCGTCGGTGAATTCGCGGGCGGAAAGATTGACGCTCATGAACAGGTCGCCGGGTCGGCCACTGCCCGTGTCGATCCGGCGAAGTGCCGCCAGGGCCTCGGACAGGACCCAGTCCGAAGCCTCGATGATCTGGCCGCTGTCCTCGATCACCGGAATGAAGACGGAAGGCGACAGGGGGCCCTTGCTCGGCCGGTCCCAGCGCATCAGGGACTCGAAGCCGACCGGCCTGCCGTCCGCCAGGTTGACGATCGGCTGGTAATGAAGGGCGATTTCGCCGGCATGCAGCGCCGCGCCAAATTCGTTGGCGATGCGGATCGCCTCGATGGCGTCGGGCTGGCGGATCGCGTCGCGTTCCAGTTCTTCGGCTGTCGGGAAAGGGGGCAGGTCGTGCAGGATTCGCGAGCGGCGCATCAGGTCGCGAAAGCGGGTCAGCACGGTGTGCATCGCCATCTGCAGAATCGGGTCGGCATCGCCAAGGCGCCGGGTGAAATCCTCGCGCGTGATTTCCAGAAGGACGCTGTCCTCGACCGCGCGAACCGTGGCGCTTCGCGGTCCGTGGTCGATGATCGCCATCTCGCCGACCATGGCGCCGGGCCCACGCATGCCAAGATGCTGCGTTTCTCCGTTCGCGCTGGTCTGCATGATCTCGACCCGGCCAGACTCGATCACATAAGCGGCGTGCCCTGCCTCGTCCTGTGCGATGACGATGTCACCAGCTTTCACGTGGACCTTGTTTTCGCGCGCCGTCATCGGCCGAACACCTCCGTACCGAAAGCTGGGTGGAAAAACAGTCTCAATCTGAACGGGTGCGTTCCCAAAATCACCTGTAAAATGCAACCGCGCGGAGGCTCGATCGATTTCCGGTATCACTTGCACCCGGTCCGGGAAACCGCTAGAGCGTGGCGCGTCAGATGGCCGGGTGACCGCCGCCGTGCATGTCGCGGGGGAGGAAAGTCCGGGCTCCACGGAAACACGGTGCCGGGTAACGCCCGGCGGGGGTGACCCCAGGGACAGTGCCACAGAGAGCAGACCGCCGGAACGCCGGGGCGATACGCCCGGGCCGGCCGGCAAGGGTGAAAGGGTGCGGTAAGAGCGCACCGCGAGGCTGGTAACAGCATCGGCACGGTAAACCCCACCGGGAGCAAAACCAAATAGGGGCGGCATGCCGGCTTGTCCGGCGGGATCCGTTTCCGGTCCGCCGCCCGGGTCGGTTGCTTGAGACGATCGGCGACGGTCGTCCTAGAGGAATGGTCACCGGCCGCGGGCAACCGCGGTCACAGAACCCGGCTTACAGGCCATCTGACCTCAATTTCCCTCGTGGAAGTCGACACCTTCATGAAAATCGGGGCACCGCGTGAAGGTGACGAGGCGTCTTTCCCGGTCCGCATGGGCGCGATAGCCGGCGGCGCGCCACGCCCGGCACTGGGCCTCCGGGCGCTCGTTGTCGTTCGCCCACCATTGCTCGCGCTCGAGGGCCGGGGGCGGCAGGCCGTCGACCAGACGGTCGAGGTCGGTGAAGGACAGGGCGACAACACGGCTGCCGCCCGCCTTGAGGTAATCCCGCAATCGATCGAAATTCTGCATGACACCCTCCCGTCACGCCCGGGAAGCCCGTCCCCGGAAAGAAGCGCCCCGGCCGGCAGGGGGCCGGTCGGGGCCATTTGGACGACGCCCGCGCTTCTAGGCGGCGCGGGTGACCTCGATCTTCCGGGGCTCGGCCGCCGCCGCCGCCGGTTTCGGCAGGGTGACGGTCAGCACGCCCTTGTCCATCGTCGCCTTGACGGCCGCCGGGTCCATGCCGGCAGGCATCTCGATCGTCCGGGCGAACATGCCGGTGGCGCGTTCCATGACGTGGCGGGTCTCGCCTTTCTCTTCACGCTCCACCTTCTTTTCGCCGCGGATGGTCAGGACATTGTCCGCCAGCGTGACCTCGACGTCCTTTTCCTCCATGCCCGGCAGTTCGGCGGTCACCGTAATGTTCGCCTCGGTTTCAGCCACATCCATGTGCGGCATGACTTCAGCCATGCCCATGCCCGTGGTCACCTCGTGGAACAGTCGGTCGATCTCCTGCCGCAGGGCGGTGAAGGGGTTGTCGTTGTGGGCGGCCGGTACGCGGCCACCCGGGGTCATGAGAGTCCGGAGTTTCATTTTCTGACCTCCTTCTTTCTCGACTGGGGGCACTCGGCCTCGCGGTCTTTCCCTCATATGGGATGCCCCGGGTTCCGCCGCATTGACCGGGATCAAATGTCGCAGGGGAAGGTCGAAAAAAAAGAACCCCGGGCAGCCAAAGGGGAGGGGGAAGGCTGCCCGGGGTACGTTTCGACCGCCATCGGGAGAGCGGCCGATCGAGAGAGCGCCCGAATGGGGTACCGGGCGAAAGAGGCTGGGAGGTGGGATTGCCTCTCTGACAAGGAGCATCCCCCGTTCCCGTGTCGCGGGCATTGCGCTGGATCAAACATCGTCCTTTTTGTGGGTCTGTTTGTCGGTCGGGTGACTTGCGCCCGCCCCCTTTCGGCGGCATATGCTTTCCAGAGCAGGAAAGGCCGGCGATGAACCGAGGGAAGCCCCTGAAGATTGCTTTGTTCTGGCACCGCGCCGCCGCGCTGGTGCTTGCGCTGGCGCTCGGCTTCGGCTTCTGGGGAATGACGGGGGATGCCGTGTCCACCCGCGCCGCCGTTGCCGATGTCATGCCGCCCTGTCACGGCGCCGGAGACGAAGGTGGCACCCACAAGGCCATCCCCGACTGCTGCAAGGTCAGGGCGTGCCCGATCTGCGCCGCCCTGCCGGTGCCCGTGGCCGACCGTACCGGCGGCGAACACGGGGATCGGGAAGGTTTCCCTCCGCTACGCGCCGATGCTCCGTCCGGGGCCATGACCACGCCCCTGTACCGGCCGCCCCGTTCCGCCTGATCGCGCCTTTCATTCCGGCCTTGCGCCGGATCCCGATCAGACGGAGTTCAACATGACCAGATTGCTTTCGCGGCGCCATTTCCTGGCGTCCGCCGCTGCCCTGTCGGCGGCTCCCTTTATCGCGGCGTCTCCTCTTGGTGCTGGCATGGCCCGGGCCGGGCAGGCACGCGAGCTGTTCGTCGAGCGGCGGACCCTCGAGGTCAGGGGCCGCCCCGCCAGCGTTTTCGGCCTGCGCCGGGCGGACGGCGGTTCCGGCCTCGTGCTCGATCCGGGCGAAGCGTTCCGCCTTCGCTTGCACAACAGGCTCGATGTCGAGACCATCGTGCACTGGCACGGCCAGACACCGCCTCCGGACCAGGACGGGGTTACCAATACCGGCTATGTGGCGCCGATCGCGGCGGGGACCGCCGCCGACTATGATTTCGTGGCCCGTCCCGGCACCCACTGGATGCATTCACACCATGTCCTGCAGGAAAGGAACCTGCTGGCTGCTCCCCTGATCGTCCGGAGCGCCGCCGATGCCGCGCTCGATGCCCAGGAGGTGACCCTCCTGCTGCATGATTTCTCGTTCCGGTCGCCCGAGGAAATACTGGCGGGGCTGGGGGGCGCCATGGGGCATGGCGATATGGGGCATGGCGCCACGGACGACGGTGCG
>JAQVKV010000087.1 GCA_028694545.1 Zavarzinia sp.
CGTCGCGGTCGGTGTTCTCGTCGCCGGGGCCAATGTCTTCCTGTTCTCGACGCTGAAGTCCGAACTGGCGCCGACGGAGGATCGTGGCACCATCAGCATCAACGGCCGGGCCCCCGAGGGGTCCACCCTTGATTTCACGGCACGTTACGGCTCGCTGGTCGAGAAACTGGCGGCCGAGACGCCGGAAGTGGCGGGCGTGCTCTTCATCGTCGGCGCGCGCAACGATGTGACCACGGTCTTCGGCACAATGATCCTGAAGGCCTGGGAAGAGCGCGGCAAGCGCCAGCAGGACATCACGCGCGAGATCCGCGCCCGCCTGTCCCGGGTGCCGGGCATCAACATCTCGGCCAGCGATCCCCCCTCGCTGGGCCAGAGTTCCCGCCAGAAGGCGGTGCGCTTCGTCTTGCAATCGAGCGGCAGCTTCGAGGAACTGGACCGGATCGCCCAGAAGATGATAGCCGCGATCGAGGACAATCCGGGCCTGACCGACGTCGAATCGGACCTCACCCTGAACAAGCCCCAGCTCGAAGTGATCATCGACCGCGACAAGGCCGCGAGCCTCGGCATCGAGGCGGCGGTACTGGCGCGCACGCTGGAAACCTTCTTCGGCGGGCGCAAGGTCACCCGCTTCGAGCGCCACGACAAGCGCTACGACGTCATCGTCCAGGTCGACGATGGCGACAGCCGCCAGCCCTCGGACCTGACGGCGCTCTACGTCCGTACCGCCTCCGGCGAGATGGTCCAGCTCTCCAATCTCGCCTCGGTCCGGGAGAAAGTGGGGCCGAAGGAATTGCTGCGCTTCAACAAGGCGCGCTCGACCACGATCTCGGCCAATCTGGCGCCCGGCTACAGCCTCGGGGAAGCACTTGCGGCCATGGAGGCGGCGGCGCACGAAGTTCTGCCGCCCGGCTATCGCTATGATTACGACGGGCAGAGCCGGGAATTCCGCGAGGCTTCGGGAACGCTCTACGTTACTTTCCTGCTCGCGCTCGGTTTCATCTTCCTCGTGCTCGCCGCCCAGTTCGAGAGTTTCGCGGCGCCAATCGTCATCCTGCTGTCCGTCCCCCTGTCGATCGCTGGCGCCCTGGCGGCCCTGCTGCTGACCGGGGGCACGCTGAACGTCTACAGCCAGATCGGCCTTATCACCCTCGTCGGCCTGATCTCGAAACATGGCATCCTGATCGTCGAATTCGCCAACCAGCAACGCACCGAGGGCAAGAGCGCGGTGGACGCGGTGATCGAGGCCGCGCGCCTGCGGCTCCGCCCCATCCTGATGACCACAGGCGCCATGGTGCTGGGCGCGGTGCCCCTGGCACTCGCGACCGGGCCCGGCGCCGAGAGCCGGCAGGACATCGGCTGGGTCATCGTCGGCGGCATGAGCTTCGGCACGTTGCTCACCCTCTTCGTGGTGCCGGTGGTCTATCTTCTCATCATGGGGCGCCGGGCGCCCGCGACCGAACTGGAGCCGGATGCGGTTTCGGCCAGAGCACATCGGGAATGACCATCATTCCGGCTGCGCTCTATCTCCTTGATCCTACGTATCTTCGGACGGCGAACCGGATTCCACTTCGCCCGAAGATACTCTAGTCTGCCGCGACCATGAGCGATGCCATTCCGACGATTGCGCTGCAGCCGGGCCGTGACAGGAGGCTGACCGGCGGTCACCCCTGGGCCTATTCCAACGAATTGCGGCTGGACGGCGAAGCGAAAGCGCTGCCCCCCGGCACGCTGGTGCGCCTGCTTCGCGGTGACGGCAAGCCAGTTGGCGTCGCCACCTTCAACCGCAACACATTGATCGCCGCACGTCTTCTGCTGCGCGATCCGGGCGCCGTACCCACGGATATCGACCGCGCCTTTCTCGAAAGGCGAATCCGCCGCGCGCTTGCCCTGCGCGAGGCGTTCTTCGCCGGCCCCTGGTATCGCCTGATCCATGCGGAGGGCGACGCCCTGCCCGGTTTCGTCGTCGACCGCTTCGGCGACGTCCTCGTGGTACAGGCCAATACCGCCGGTGCCGATGCCCTCACGCCCCTGCTCCTCGACGCGCTGGAGGCCGTGATCGCGCCCGCCGCCATCGTGCTGCGCAACGACAGCGCCTATCGCGAGCTGGAGGGCCTGCCCCGTTCCATCGCCCTCACCCGGGGCACCCTGCCCGCCGTGATCGAGGCGGTGGAACATGGCGTCCGCCACGGGATCGAGCCCCTCGACGGGCAGAAGACCGGCTGGTTCTTCGATCTTCACGGCGCGCGCGGCCTTGTCGCCGGCCTCGCCCGCGATGCCCATGTCCTCGACCTGTGCTGCAACGGTGGCGCCTTTGCTCTTTCGGCGCTGAAGGCCGGCGCCGCTTCCGCCCTGCTGGTCGACCGCGCCCAGCAGGCGCTTTCGGGCGCGGAAGCGACGGCGAGGGAAAACGGCCTCGCGGACCGCGCCGAATTCCGCCGCGCCGACATGTTCGAGGAAGCCGAGCGCCTCGCCGGCGCCGGCCGGCGTTTCGAGGTTGTGATCGCCGATCCGCCCAGTTTCGCCAAGTCGCGCAAGGACGTGCCCCAGGCGCTGCGCGCCTATCGCAAGCTGGCGCGGGATTCGGCGCGGCTGGTCGCACCCGGTGGCTTTCTCTTCATCGCGTCGTGCAGCCACAACATCGAACAGGCCCCCTTCACCGAGGAAGTGGCGCGCGGCATCGCGACGGCGGGACGCGAAGGCCGGATCATCGCCGCCGGCGGCGCCGGACCGGATCACCCCGTCCATCCCCTGCTGCCCGAAACTGGCTATCTGAAGTGGCTCGTGCTCGCCCTCGACTGATCCTGTCCGTCCTCGCCCTGCTCGCGCCCCTGTCGGCGGCGCGGGCGGAGCCGGTGGACGTCGCCCTGCTGCTGGCGCTCGACGCCTCGTCGTCGGTCGACCGCGACGAATATTTCCTGCAGACCCAGGGCATCTCGGAAGCCTTCGCCGATCCGGAGGTCCAGGCCGCCATCGCCGCCGGCCCCAGCCGCACCATCGCCGTCGCCGTGCTGTCGTGGTCGCATCCCACCCGCCAGCATCTCGACCTCGGCTGGCAGAAGGTAACGGCGGAAACCGCCCCCGCCTTCGCCGAGACCATGGCCAATCTGCCGCGCTATGTCGAAGGTGGTGGTACCGCGCTGGGCGCCGCCCTCGGGCGTGCCGGCATCATCATGGACAATGTGCCGTTCCAGGCGATGCGCCGCGTGATCGACGTCTCGGGCGACGGCAAGACCAGTGCAGGCCCCCTGCCCGCGCCGATCCGCGATGCCCTGGTCGCCCGTGGCGTGACCGTGAATGGCCTCGCCATCGTGAACGAGGAAGCGGATGTCGACAGCTATTACACCGCCGAGGTGATCGGCGGCCCGGGCGCCTTCGTCGAGGTCGCCCGGGATTACGAGGATTTCCGCCGCGCGATCAAGCGCAAGCTGCTGCGGGAGCTGCGGCAGGAGCCGCTGGTCGCCGAACTTACAGCGCCTCGACCGTAAGCCGGGTGCCTTCCGCGTCGACAACGCGCACCCGCGTGCCTTCCGGCAGATCTGGCCCCGTCACCGTCCAGCTCGTATCGTCCAGGCGGACCCGCCCCGTGCCGCCGGCGATCGCCTGGATCAGCACCGCCTCGCGCCCGATCAGCGCCTTCTCGCGCTGATTGAGCCCGGCAACGGCGGGCGAGGTCAGCCAGTCGCGTAACAGGCCGCGTCCGAGCAGCAGGGACAGGGCGCTGCCGATCGCGAAGACCACGAACTGATAGGTCACGGCGAGATCGGGCACGACCAGCATCAGGGTACCGGTCGCCGCGCAGCCGACAGCCAGCCACAGGAAGATCACCCCCGGCGCTAGGATCTCGAGGACGATCAGCGCGACCGCAAGCGCATACCAGTACCAGAAGACGATATCGAATCCGTCCATCGCCGCCCTCCCCTCAGCTCTTGCCCCAGGGCTTGGCCGGCGTGGACCCGCCGCTTGTGCCCTGCTTCGTCAGCTCGGCGATACCGGCGATCGAGCCGATGATGCCCGAAGCCTCGAGGGGCAGGAAGGTGATCTTGTTGTTCGGCGCCATGCCGATGCCGGCCAGTGCCTCGATATACTTCTGGCCGAGGAAGTAGTTGATGGCGTCGGTACCGCCTGCGCCGATGGCTTCCGAAACCATGCTGGTCGCACGGGCCTCGGCCTCGGCGGCTCGCTCGCGCGCCTCGGCATCGCGGAAGGCGGCTTCACGCCGGCCTTCAGCCTCGAGGATCGCGGCCTGCTTCTCGCCCTCGGCGCGCTTGATGCTCGATTCACGCACGCCTTCGGCCTCTAGGATTGTGGCGCGCTTCTCGCGTTCCGCCTTCATCTGGCGGGCCATGGCGTGAACCATGTCCTCCGGCGGGGCAATGTCCTTCAGCTCGATACGGGTAACCTTCACGCCCCAGGGCTGGGTCGCCTGGTCGATGATGGCAAGGAGCTGGTCGTTGATCTCGGTCCGGCGCGACAGGACCTCGTCGAGGGACATGGAGCCCATGACAGAACGGATGTTGGTCAGCACCAGATTGATGATGGCGGCGGTCAGGTTCTGCACCTCGTAGGCCGCTTGCGCCGGATTGATCACCTGATAGAAGGCAACCGCGTCACAGGTGACAATCGCATTGTCCAGAGTGATGATCTTCTGCGACGGGATGTCGAGCACGACCTCCTGCGTCGTCAGCTTGGCGCCGATCTGGTCGACCAGCGGGAAGATGAAGTTCAGACCGGGGTTCAGGGTCTTCGTGTAGCGGCCGAAGCGCTCCACGGTAAAGGCACGGCCCTGCGGCACGGTCTTCACCCCCATGAAGACCAGGACGAGAGCCAGCACCACGAGCACCAGGACGAAAACGCCAAATCCTTCCATTTCCCCCTCCATTATGACCTGTGCGAAGCTGTGCCTTCATAGCACGGTCGCCCCCAGGTCACGGTGAACAGATTCACAGATGCGGATTCTTTGCGTCCAGAACGACATGAGCACGCCGTCCGGCCTCGTCGGCCAGGCGATGATCGCGGCAGGGGCCCGTCTCGACGTCGTCGCCCCCCATCACGGCTGGTCCAGCCTGTCCCCGGTCACCGGCGATTCCCTGCCTACGGAGACCGGCGATTATGATGCCCTGCTCGTCCTCGGCGGGCCGATGCATGCCAACAACGACGCCGATTATCCGGCCCTGCCCGCGATTCTCGGTCTGATCCGGGCCTTCGACGCGGCTGACCGGCCGGTTCTCGGCCTGTGCCTTGGCGCCCAGTTGATCGCGCGGGCCTTTGGCGCAAGGGTCTACCCGCGTGGCCTGACCGAGATCGGCTTCCTGCCGCTGGCGCTGACCGATGCCGCCGGTGGCGATCCCCTGCTGCAAGGCCTCGCCCCGAACGCCCATATCATGCAGTGGCACGAAGACACCTTCGATCTGCCGCCGGGTGCCGTCCTGCTCATGACCGGCACGGACGTGCGCCACCAGGCGTTCCGCCTGCACCGCGCGACCTATGGCTTCCAGTGCCATTTCGAGGTGACGGCGGACATCGCGCGTGAATGGCTACGCCGCAATGCCGCGTGGGTCCGGGACCACCGGCCGGACATCCTGCCCGTGTTCGAGGACGGGCTGCACCGCCATTTGCCGGAAGCCGCGCGCTTCGCCGATACCGTCACCCGCCGTTTCCTGGCCCTGATCCGCCCTTGCCCCTGATTTCGCGCTCTGAAGGCTGGACCCCGCCCGGTTTTCGTGGAGGATGGCGGCCGTGATCAAGCTGCCCGTCCTCCCCCGGCCCGATCGCCGTACCGTCCTTGCGGCGGCGGCGGGACTCGTCCTCGGCCCCCGCCCGAGCCGGGCCGCCACGCCGCGGCCCCTGCGCCTTCTGGCCCCCGCTGCCTATGGCGACGACACCTTTCTCTCCATCCTCGGCAAACATGTCGGGACGGGCTTCGAGCTCGATCCGCTGGCGACGGACGATGATGCGCTTGCCCCCTTGCGCCCGCTCGGTCCCGCGGCAACGGCCGCCGCAAGGCGCGCCCGGCCCGCGCTGGCGGTCACGGCGCACCCCTGGCCCCGGGGCATCCTGTGGCCCGAAGGCGTCATCGCCCCCCTCGCCAAACAGGTGTCGCCGACGACAACCGAACTGGCCCCCGGACTCGTGCCCAGCCTCGCGACCCTGGAGACCGGTCTTGAGGGGCGCTATTTCCTCGGCCGCGGACTTCGCTTCGATCTTGCCGCCATGATCGTCGACCGGCGCCGGGTCTCGGTCGATGCGGTCGGCGATCTCGGCCTCGGCCTGCTCGACGATCCCGTATTGCGCGGGCGCTATGCCCTGGTTGCCGATCCGCGCTCACTGCTGGCGACCGCCATGCTCTATGCCGGACTCGATCCCTTTCGCCTGCAACGGCCGAGCGAATTGCGCCGGTTGGAACCGGCGCTGCACCAATTGGTGTCCCGCGCGGGCATGATCGCGCGAACCCCGGCGGAGGCGATCGCCGCCATCGTCGACGGCAAGGTCGACCTCGCCTTGCCGCTCGGCCTCGGCGCCTCGGCACCCGCGCGCCTGCAGGGCCATGGTCATCTGGCGGCCGCCCTGCCCCGGGTCGGCCCGCTCGGCGGGAGAGCCGCCTTCTACTGGGTCGAGATCATGACGGTGGTCGCGCAAGCCCCGGCCGAGGCCGCGAAGGCGATGGCCGTCGCCGACGAGGCGGAAGCCATGCTGGCGTTGACGCGCAGTGGCGGCGGCCTGCATCCCGTCGCCTCCCTTGCCGATCCGGCCATCGCCGGCCGGTTGACGGCCGCGGAGCGCGCGGCCCTCGACCTCGAACTCTGGCCAGGACTTCTCGCCGGCTGCGCCGCCATGGGCCTGATGCCCGAGCGCACCCGCCTGGCCCCCCTGCTCGACCAGGCCCTTTCCGAAGCCAAATGAAAAGGGGCGCGGTTTCCCGCGCCCCTCTTCCGATCGATCGCCAGGCGATCGTTGATGCGATTGATCGCCAGGCGATCAGTGCATGCTGCGCATCAGCGCGGTCCGCTCCGCGTCCGACAGCGGCGGATACTTCTTCGGGAAGATCTGCTGGATCACCGCGATCAGGGCCGGCAGCAGGGTGACTGCGCCGATCATGTTCACCATGAACATGAAGGTGAGCAGCATGCCCATGTCGGCCTGGAACTTCAGGGCCGAGAAGCTCCAGGTCGAGACGCCGACCGCGAGCGTGAAGCCGGTGAACATGGTCGCCGAGCCCACGTCCTTCAGCGCCTGCTCATAGGCGTGGAAGGGCGACTTGCCGAGACGCATGTAGCGCTGGATACGGTTGTACTCGTAGATGCCGTAGTCGACGCCGATGCCGACCGCGATCGCCAGCACCGGCAGGGTCGAGATCTTCAGGCCGATATGAGCCAGCGTCAGGAACATGTTGCCAATGATCGTGGACAGGATCAGCGGCAACACGCAGCACAACGAGCCGCGCCATTCGCGATAGGTCAGAAGGACCAGACTGATGACGACGCCGTAGACCCACAGCAGCATCGGGATTTCCTGCTCCTCCACGACCTCGTTGGTCGCGGCGGTGACGCCGATCGAGCCGGCGGCCAGGCGGATGTGCATGCCCTCCAGCGTATTCTCGGGCTTCGCGCGCACACCCTTCACCGCCTGGACCACCTGCTTGATGGTGACC
>JAQVKV010000088.1 GCA_028694545.1 Zavarzinia sp.
GGCGGCGAGGGTGCCGAGGCCCGTCTGTGGCCCGCCGCCGATCAGCGCGCCGGCATAGCTCGGGGCGAAGATCGCCGTCGCCATAAGCAGGATCGCGGCGATTGCGACCGACAAAGCGTTGTTGATGTTCGGTTCTTCCGACAACGTAATGTCGCTGAACAGGGCTTGGCCGATCGAGACGATCAGGGCAAGGACCAACATCTTGATGCCGACGCTGAACGTGTAACCAAGGGCGCGCTCGGAAAGGAAGTTGGTACGAGTCCAGATGCCGAAGGGGATAAGAATCCAGGCCGCGAGCGCGATCAGCTTGAACTCAATGAAGGTGATGAAAATCTGCACGGTGATCACCGCGAAAGCGACGATCACGACAAGGCCGGCGACGACATAAACGAGGATGGTGATGAAGTAGGTGAAGAAATCCCAGTAGTTCATATAGGGCGAAATGACGTCGAGGCAGCCGGTGAAAAGGTTGAGCCCGATCGCCATCACGGCTTCGGGCTGGCTCTCGAACTGGTGGGCGGTCAGTGTTGCGCCGCCACCCTTGAGGCCGATGGTGTCGAAGCTCGAAACGATCGTACCCGTGACCGTTTCCCAATTTTCGACGAGATAGGAGAAGAAGCCGATCAGCGGGATCTTGAGAAACAGGCCCTTGGTGACTGTTTCGACATCACCCCAAACGAAAGTCGTGATCGCCGCCATGATGATGGTGATCACGATCATCGCCGACATCAGGTAATTGACGTCGGGTTGAATCGAGACGAAACCGCCGTTGATGACGCCAATGAACGCATTGTAGAAGTCGGAAATGATCGAAAAATCGCTACCCATGGCCCTTTCTCCTTACTCGAAGACGCTGCGGGTGGGTGCGCTTGGCGTGTGCTTGCCAGTGTCGAGGAAGCGGCGCGTCGCGGCCTCCGCCTCGGGGTCGCGGCGCGGCGGCGCGAGCAGGACCGGGGCCGGGGCGACCGCTGTAGCGGTCGCGCTGGCACTTGCGCTTGCATCGCTGTCGGCCCGGATCGTGACCACCTGATAGACGGTCCAGCCGATACCGGCGGCAACGACGATCAGGACGAGGATCGTCACGAGTTTCATTTTGAGGGCGAACATGGGCGTTCCTTAGAAGATGGATTCCGACGGCGTGGTCGGCGTGTGCGAGCCGGTGGAAAGGAACCGCTGCGTCTCCTGGCGGCCGACCGCTTCGGCCGACGCCCGGGCAAGGGCTTCGGTCTCGGCCGCCCTGCTGGCCGTGATCGTGAGGCTCTGCAATTCGAGCAGTTGTTGCGACATCGCGGCGAGGAGCTGGTTGGTCGCCTGCGCTGCCGACGTCGGGCCGCTCGCGCCCTGGGAAGCCGTCACAGCGGCCCCGACCGCGCTGGACAGATGCTCTTGGTTGGCCGTGATCTGGTTCTGCACTTCCATCGCCTGGCGGGCGGCGCGCTCGCGCTGGCGGTTGATTTCTTCGAGCTTCGCGAGCGCGTCGTTGAAGGTCTTGATGTTGGTGAGGTCGCCGGCATCGGTCGGGAACGCGGCCTTGATTTCGCTTTCAAGGTCCGTGCCGAGCGACTGGATCATGTCGACGGTCTCCATGAGATCCCGCGTTGTGGACAGGAGATCCGTGATGTCGGGCATGATCGTGTAAGGCAGGCTCTTGAGCATGTTGAGCTGGTTCGTGACCTGCTCCTTGAGCTGCACGATCTGGTCGATGCCGTTCTGCACGTCGAGCAGGGCTTGAGCGAAGTTCGACACGTCGAAAACCGGGATGCCGGTCGCATGTGCGGCGGGCGGCGGTGCGATCGAGGCGGCGGCGAGCGCGACGAGCGCGGCGGCGATGGTCTGTTTCATGGCGGGTCACTTCCAATAGTAGGTGTCACCGATCTGGTTACCGTCAGCGTCGAAGACGTCGACGTACATGAAAGTCGCAGTGCAGCCGGGCGGGTTGGAATAGTTATCCTTTCCCCTGGTGCACGGCGACCCTTTCACATAGTGCGCGGGAATTGTCTCCCACGCGATACAGCGGTCGTTCTTCCCGGTTGTCTTCGTGCAGATGCGTTGTTCCGGCACGAAGGCTGCGATCCCATCGCTGGCGCCCATGCCGTCGCCGGAGTCGACGGCGCATGAGCCCCATGCGGGCAAGGGCGGCTTGGGCGGAATGTGGGTCACGCGCGAAATGAAGGCGGAGAAGGCTGCGGCACAGCCGAGAGGAAAGCCGCCCGGCAGGCAAAGCCAGATGGAACATTCGGCTTCGGAGGCGGCATTTGCCGGCGGCGTCCAGGCGGCAAGCGAGGCCGCGACGGCGACGGCGGAGATCAGGCGTTTCATCGGTCCTCCTATTCAGCGGCTTTGCTGGTGAAATCATGCGTATAGGCGTCGAACATCTGGGCGATGTCGGCGCCGGTGAACCCTTTCGCGGAGAGGAAGGCGAGGGCGCCGGTCTGGGGGCCGTGCTCGGCCACGAGCTGGTCGAAGACAGCGAGGTCGGCTTTGCTGGACGAGCCGCAGACGGTCACCGCGAAGCGGGACAAGGCCAGCTCGAACAGCCGGTTTCCAGCGGACGACTGGTAATAATATTGGCGCTTGGGGATGGCCTGGGCGAGGATCTGAATTTGACGATCGTTCAGGCCAAACGCCTCGTAGATCGGGCGCGTGGTCGGGTTCTGGGCGTTGTCGTTCGGCAAGAAGATCCGCGTCGGACACTGCTGCGTCAGGACGTGGGAAATCTTCGCCGTGGCGACGTCTTCGAGCGCCTGGGTGGCGAAGACCACCGCGACGTTCTGACGGCGCGCGGTGCGCAGATATTCGGCTAAGAACCGCTCGAAAATCGGGTTGTCGAGCGCCGACCAACCCTCGTCAACAATGACGACGGTCGGGCTGCCGTCGAAGTGGCGCGCGATGTGATGGAACAGATAGGCGAGGACGGCCCCGGTCGCCTTCTCGCCGCGCTCATAGAGCGCCTGCATATCGAAGGCTTGCCACGAGGCGGTGCCGGTGGCCTCGGTGTCGGCGTCGAGCAGATCGCCGTGCGGCCCTTCCAGCGTGAAGGGATGCAGCGCCGCCTTGACGGGTTCGCTCTGGACGGCCGTCCGCAGGAACGTGAGGGTGCGCTGATCGACGGGCCGGGCGGCGACGACATTCAGCGCGGCCCAGATTTCGGCCTTGATGTCGGGGGTGACCGGCACGCCCTGGGCCGTCACCACGGCGACGAGCCATTCAAGCGCCCATGTCCGTTCCCCGTCCTCATGGATGCGGGCGAGCGGCTGGAAGCCGATCGCCTGCGGGCCGGTGGTGCCGAGGGCGTAGAACTGGCCACCGACGAGGGCGGTGGTGATGGCCGACGACCGGCCATTGTCGAGCATGAAGACTTGGGCGCCGGGATAGCGCCGGAACTGCGTCGCGATGAAGTTGAGCAGCACCGATTTGCCGGCGCCGGTCGGGCCGATGATGATGGAATGGCCGACGTCTCCTTGATGGAGGTCGAAGCGGAACGGGGTCGAGCCGGTGGTGCGCGTGAGCATCAGCGCCGGCCCGTCGAGGTGGGTGTTGCGCTCGGGGCCTGCCCAGATGGATGACAGCGGCATGAGATCCGCGAGATTGAGGCTCGACATGGGGGGCTTGCGACAGTTCGCATAGCCGTGGCCGGGGAGGCTGGACAGCCACGCCTCGACGGCGTTCATATCCTCGACCCGGGCAGTGAAGCCCTGGGCCGCCAGCAGGCTCGTGATGGCCCGGAGCTTGCCGTTTAGACGGACAACGTCAGTGTCCATGATTGTGATCGTCGGCGTGATGTAGCCGAACGACGAGAGGTCCGCGCCGATCACTTGCAGCGCGGCGTCTGCGTCCGCCGCCTTGTTGATGGCGTCCGAGTTTTCGAGGGCGGATTCGCTTTTGGTCAGCGCCTCGCGCAGCATCGTCATGATGCCCTTGCGCTTCGCGAACCAATTCTTGCGGATCGTGGTCACGGCCTTCTCGGCGTCGACCTTGTCGAGCGGGATATACCGGGTCACCCAGCGATAGGCGATCGGCATTTCGTTGAGCGCGTCGAGCAGGCCGGGCACGGTCTGCGAGGGATAATTCGTGATCCCGATCGTGCGCATGTGAAGACCGTCAAGACGCGGCTCGAGGCCGCCGACGAGGGTCGCGGCGCCGAGCATCGCGTCGAGGTACATCGGCACGTCCGGCGCCGCGAACGGCTGCAAGCGGCCGGTGGCACAAGCGTAGAGGTAAGACAGAACCGCAGTGTCGCCGAGGATTTCGCTGTGGGGCATGAAGCCGGCGAGAATGTCGGCGATCGCGTTGACCGTATTTTCAAAGCGCACCTTCTCGTTGACATAGAAGGCGTCGCGATCGCCGGCCTGGGCGTTCTCGATCACCAGAGCCTCGGCCTTGCTGATCCGTTCCTCGGGCGGCTGATAGGCCAGCGTGAGGAAATATTCGCTCTCGTAGCGATCGGCGGTCTCGGCTTGGAACATGGCGCGACGCTCGGCGTCGATCAGGCGCGTGATGGGATCGGGGAAGCTCGATGCGGGGTAGTCGAATGTCGGTTGGCGTCGAGCCTCGATCCAGAGCGCCCAACCGCTGCCGAGGCGGCGGATGGCGTTGTTGAGGCGCGCGCGCGCGGCGACGAGCTGCGGCTTGGTCGAACTGGCAAGATCGGGGCCTCGGAACTTGATCACGCGAAGGAAGGTGCCGTCTTTGGCAAGCACCAAACCGGGGCCGATCAAGGCGGCCCACGGCAGGAGGTCGGACAGGAGGGCCGATTTCCGGCGGTACTCTGCAAGATTCATCATCACCGCTATTCCCAATGGGTGGGCTGGTGAAGGTGCCGTTTCAGCACCTCGAAGAACCACGGGTCGCGCTTGGTGAAGAACGCGGCCGTTCCGTGCGCGACAGCGCCGAACGGCAGGGCCACCCATGGCAATTGCAGGGGAAACGCGAGGATGGCGGCGACCGTCCAAATGGCGATCGCCGCGCCTCGGGGGACACCTCCGTAATGGATGGGATGCACGAGCGACTGATAGACGTCGATCGTGTAACCCTCAGGGTCCGCCTGGTCGTGCATCAGAACGTCGCGCCGCCGCTGTAGCCGAAGAAGGTCAGGCCCCACGTCGCGGCGGCGAAGGCGATCGAAATGCCCATCAGAATGCCGAGGATCTTGCGCGTGAAGGAACCACCTTCGGAGAAGGCGAAGCCGATACCGGCGAGCATGATCGCCAGAATGCCGGCCGCGCGAATGACCGGGCCGGTCAGCGAGGCGAGGAAGTCGTCGATCGGATCTTCCCAGGGAATGCCGGTCCCGGCCGCGTGGGCGAGCGCCGGCAGGAGCATGACGAGCGTCGCGGCGATCGCGGGGGCGCATTTACGAAGGGTGTTATGGTTCATGTTGGTCTCTAAGCCTCTTGGTGGAGGGGTTAAGCACGGCTACCGTAGCATTAAAAATGTTCAACTTGAACATTTTCATGTGGCCTCTCAAAACCCACTTTGAATGCTAATATCCATCAATTCGGAGAGGTCAAGCGAGATTATACCCGCTTGAGTCGCCAAGGTGGACGCGCTTCACTTCATCGACGCGCCGACCCTCGGAGGTTCGCCTAATTTGAACAATGATGTTTATAGCTGCCGCAATCTGACGCTGCGGCGTTTTAGATACCACTTCGCCGATCAAATCCTCGATGCGATATAGAGCGTCGAGAGGGCTATTGGCGTGCAGCGTCGCCAAGCCGCCCGGATGGCCGGTATTCCACGCTTTCACCATATCGAGCGCGGCGCCGTCGCGCACTTCGCCGATGATAATTCGGTCTGGCCTAAGCCGGAGCGTAGCCTTGACCAGGTCGGCCATGGTGACAACCGGATCGGTGGTTTTCGTCACCATTGAGACTGTATCGGTGGCCGAACATTGAAGCTCGGGCGTGTCTTCGATCATGACGACGCGATCGTTCGCGATCGCGGGTTCGGCAAGGATCGCATTCGCGAGGGTGGTCTTGCCGGACCCGGTGCCCCCGATGATCAGAATGTTTTGCCGGGACGCGACGGCGGCCCGGATGGTCGCGGCCTGCTCGGCGGTCATGATGCCCTGGGCAAGATAGTCGTCGATGCCGAAGATCCGCGTCGGCCGCTTTCTGATCGCAAAGGACGGGGCTGCCGTGATCGGCGGAAACGTGCCCATAAAGCGTTCGCCGGTCACCGGCAGGGTCGCGGACACAAGGGGATGGTCGCGGGTGACCGTCACCCCGGCATGGTCCGCCAGACAGCGCAAGACGGTCTCGGCGGCCGATCGGTCCAGCTCGCCGACTGTGTGGCGCCCGGTCCCCATGCGATCTACCCAAATAAGACCATCCGGGTTGACCATGACTTCTACCACCTGCGCGTCTGCGAGGGCTTCGGCGATCACCGGGCCTAGAGCGTGGTGGATCGCCTGCAAGCCGCGTTCGAGGGTCTTAGCTGCGCGCATGGCGTTTCGCTCCGTACTGGTCGAGAAATGCCGCTGCAACGGCGGCGTTGGTGCGGTAGTCGGCCGGTGGAATCTGCCCGGTCGCCTTGGCGACCGCGACAACGGCCTTGAGCTGTGCCGCCGAGGGCGGCGCCGGCGCGCCGAAGACGGGAATAGCGGACTGCTTGCGCAGAATGTCGACGAGGCGCCTGGTCTCGGCCTCGATGCGGTCGAGGAACCGGGCAGGCTCAAGCTCGCCCTTCGCGATCTCGTCGATTTGCGATTCCCAATCGGCCGTCGTCCCGGGGTCTACGAGCTGGGGATCTATGCGGTGCAGGACGGCGAACAATTCCATGCCGGCTTTGCTCGGCGCCAACTTCGCGGCGTTCTCGATGAGCTGGGCTTGATCGAGCAGGCCGGCGATGACGTCGGCCCTGGTCGCGGTCGTGCCGATGCCCTTGGCCTCTCGCAGCCGCGCGCGCCGCTCCGGCTCGGCCACGAACTGCCAAGCGCCGACCATCGCGGCGACCAATGAACCTTGATTATACCGCCTGGGCGGGCTGGCCCGGCGGGTGAACGCCTCGGCGTGGGTGACGGTGTAGGTGCCGGGTGCCGCGAAGGCGGCCGACTCTTGATCACCCTCCCCGTCGGGACGCGGCTCGTCTTCCGTGGTGAGCTGGATCGCCCGCCAGCCGGGCACGATCGCGCGCGATGCCGTGGCCGTGAACGGCCGGCCGGCTTCGGCGCTGTAGGCGGCCCGTTCGCCCTCATAGTCGGGGCTAAGGGCTTGGAGAAAGAGCATGACGACAGCATCGAACATGCGCCGCTCGTCTGCGCTGAGGCGGTCCAGCGTCGCCGGCAGCGCGGCGAGGACGTCGGCCTTCGGATTGGGCATCAACGCATGGTGGCTTTCGCCGGCCAAGCCCGCGTCGGAAAACGCGCCGCTTTTACCGCGCCGGATCACCGGCGCGGCCGGCACACTGTCGGCATAGCTCGGTACGCGGCGCAGCACGTCGAGGATCGCGGGCACAGCCTCGATCAGGACTTCGGGATAGTAGCGCGTGCCGGCCCGCACATAGGTCATGACCTTGTGACCGCTATAGAGCTGCTGGCCGGCCTCCAACACCTTGTCGGCGCTCCATCCCCATTGACCGCCGATCGCCTGCAAGACAGCAAGGTCCGGCGGATTGGGCGGCGCCTTTCGCTCCTTTGAGACCTCGGCC
>JAQVKV010000089.1 GCA_028694545.1 Zavarzinia sp.
GCAGGGTGACGCTGCCGCGCGAGGTCGGGCGCAGGTTGCAGGCGCTGACCGTGATCGCCGGGAAGCGATGCAGGGGATCGCCGAACTTGTCGAGTGACAGGGGCTGGATGTGGAACTGGATGTTGGCTCGCTCCCGCGACGGATCGGAACGGGTGAACAGGCCCATTTGGCTCGGCGCCATGGTCAGCGGCCCGCGCCGGCGGAATGCATAGTCGAGGCCCATGAGCCCGCGCCGGAACAGGTTGTGATAGGTCTCGTTCAGGGTGCGCGCGCCCGAGACCTTGTAGATCGCGCGCTGCTGCAGGTGATCCTGCAGGTTGCGGCCGATGCCGGGGTGGTTCTGCACGACCTCGAGGCCGTGGCGCGCGATCTCGTCGCCCGGGCCGATGCCCGACAGCATGAGGATCTGCGGCGTGCCGATCGCGCCCGCGCACAGGATCACTTCGGCCCCGGCCCGGGCCTCGAAGCCGGTCTCGCCCTTCGAGAAGCGGACGCCGGTGGCGCGGCCCCGCTCGATGATCAGCTTCTCGACCTGTATCCCGGTCTCGAGACGCAGGTTCGGCCGTTTCAGGACAGGCTTCAGGAAACCCCGCGCGGACGACCAGCGCCGGCCGTTCTTCTGGTTCACGTGGAAATAGGAGACACCCTCGTTGTCGCCCGTATTGAAATCCTCAATCGCGGGCACGCCCATCTCGATCGCGGCTTCGCGCACGGCGTCCAGCACGTCCCAATGCACGCGGGGTGGCTCGATGCGCCAGCCGCCGCCGGCGCCGTGATGTGGCCCTGCCCCGAGGAAATGATCCTCCAGCGCCTTGAAATGGGGCAGCACGTCGTCATAACCCCAACCGGCAAGGCCGAGCTGGCGCCAGTGATCATAATCGGCCGCCTGGCCGCGCATGGAGATCATGGCGTTGATCGCGGAACAGCCGCCGATCACCTTGCCACGCGGATAGATCAGGGAACGACCGTTGAGGCCCGGCTCCGCTTCCGTCCTGAACATCCAGTCGGCGCGGGGATTGCCGATGGCGAAGAGATAGCCGACGGGGATGTGGAACCAGATCCAGTCGTCGCGCCCGCCCGCTTCCAGCAGGAGCACCCGATTGCGCGGATCGGCCGACAGCCTGTTGGCGACGATGCAGCCCGCGGTGCCCGCACCGACGACGACATAGTCGAATTCTCCCTCCAGCCGGTATTCGGCCATGGCGCGCCTCCCGTTCTCGTTTGTCCCCATGGGTGGCACGGCCGGGGCTTCGTCTCAACCTCCACCTTAGGCCAAGGCATCTTCGGGCAAGGTGGAAACCGGCTTGCCGTTCGATCGGGCCCTAGAACCAGAGCAGGTGGACGCTGGCCACGGTGACGACGCCGCAGAGCACGTTCAGGGGCGCCCCGATGCGGAAGAAATCCATGAAGCGGTAGCCGCCGGCGGAATAGACCAGCGTGTTGGTCTGATAGCCGATGGGCGTCGCGAAACTGGCGCTGGCCGCGAACATGACGACGATGACGAAGGGCCGGGGATCATGCCCCAGCGACTGGGCCAGCGCGATCGCGACCGGTGTCACCACGACCCCGACTGCATTGTTGGTGACGATCTCGGTCAGAACCGAGCCGAGGAAATAGACGGCGAACAATTGTGCCGCCAGCGGAATGTCGCGCATCCAGGGCTCGGCCACCTGCACGACGAGAAGGACGGCTCCCGTCGATTCGAGGGCGCGGCCGACCGCGAGCATGGCGAAAATCATGACGATGATCTGCCAGTCGACGGCGGCGAAGGCCTCGTCGCTGTCGATGCAGCGGGTGGCGAAGACGAAGGCGACGCCGATCCAGGCCAGCGCCACGATGGGCATGAAGCCGAGCGCGCTGCCCGCGACGACGAGGGCCAGCGCGAATATGGCGGCCGGCGCCTTTTCCATGCGCAGCGCCTTCTCGCTCGGCGCGTTCAGGTTGATGAGGCCGGCATCGGTGGCAAGGCGGGCGAGATCGTCGGGCGCGCCCTCGAGGAGGAGGCTGTCGCCCACCTGCATCTCGACGTCCTCCAGCCGGTCGGCCAGATTCTCGCCCGCGTGGTGCAGCGCGATCGGATAGACGCCGTAACGCCGGCGCAGGCGGGAGGCGCGCAACGTCCGCCCGATCAGGCGCGAGTTGGGGCCGATCAGGGCTTCCGCCACGATGGTCGAACGGCTGGCCACCGGCGCCAGGTCGTCGCCGCCGGTTGCCTCGCGGGCCGCCGTTTCGCGGACCTCCTGCGCGCCTTTGCCGACCTCCATGCCCGCGCGGTCGCGGATGGTCAGGACATTGGCGACAGCGGATTTCAGGACGACGATATCGCCGGCTTCCAGCGTCACGGCGTTCATGTCGCGGCGCAGTGAAAGGTCGCCGCGAATGACGTCGATCACGCGCCGGTCCGGTCCCTGAAAGACGCGTACCGCCGCCGGGCTCTGGCCGATCATCGGGCTGTCGGGCGGGATCAGCACTTCGACGAGGAAGCGACCGCGATTGCTTTGCGGGCCGGTCAGCGAACCATGGTCGGGCAGGGAGCGGCGCCCGATGAGGGTCATGTAGAGAAGGCCGACGACCGCGACGGGCACGCCGACCAGGGTGATTTCGAACATGCCGAACGGGGCAAGGCCATTGGCTTGCGCGACACCGTCGACGAGGAGGTTCGTCGACGTGCCGACGAGCGTGGTGGTGCCGCCCAGAATCGCCGCGAAGGACAGCGGGATCAGCAGTTTCGAGATGGCGATGCCAGACTTGTTGGCCAGCGCCACCACGATCGGGATCATCAGCACGACGAGCGGCGTATTGTTGACGAAGGCCGAAGCGCTGCTCGCGACCAGGGCGACGACCGCGATCATGGCCCCCGCGCTTTTGATCGGCAATTGCTCCAGCCTGAAGATCAGGGCGTCGAGCACGCCGGTCCGGATCAGCGCGGCGCTCAGGATGAACATCGGCATGATGGTCCAGGGCGCGCTGTTCGACATGACCTTCAGCATGTCGTCGGGCGCGATCAGGCCAAGCCCCAGCACGGCGGCGAGGCCCATCACGGCGATGGCGGCGGGCGGGAAGAGCTCGGTGCCGAAACCGATCAGCATCGCGCCGATGACGATCAATGCCGCGACGGGGGCATAGGGTTCGAGACCCAGAAATTCAATCACGTTCCGGCGAGTCCTCGGTTCGTCCTTACAAGCTTAAGACACGGCTTTGTCTGTCGCGTCAATCGGCAAGAGGAGACCCGCGTCGTCCTCTCCCACCTTGCCGACACGGTTGTCGACACGGTGGTGATGCCAGGGCCCGCCGTGGGGACGCAGAAGGTGGCGGGGCGCTGTTTCCGCCCGCAACCATTCGTCGAAATCGCCTGGATCGAGCACGACCGGCATGCGCGGGTGCAGGGGCGCCAGGGCTGGCACCGCCTCGGTCGTCACGATGGTGTGGGAAACATGGATGGTCCCCCTCTCGTCGCGCCACAGGCCCCACAGGCCGGCGAAGGCGAAGGGGTTTCCATCTTCGCGCGCGATGAAATCAACGGGTTTTTTCTTCTCGCCGGGGGCGGGGGGCGCCCATTCGTACCAGCCGTCGGCGGGCACGAGGCAGCGCCGGCGCGCGAAGGGCTCGGCATAGAGGCGGGAGGTCTCCAGCGTCTCGGCCCGGGCATTGATGGTGGAAATCCGGATCTCCGACAGGCGCGCCACCCAGGGCGGGATCAGGCCCCAGCGGCTGAGGAGCAGCGAGCGCCGCGCGCCATTCTCGCCCACGATCGGCAGCGCCTGCCCGGGCGCCGCGTTGTAGCGCGCCCGTACGCCCTCGGGCTCGGCTTCGAGGGGCACGGTCAGGCCGTAAAGCTCATGGATCCGCCGCCAGTCGATCCGAATCGTGTAGCGCCCGCACATGACGAGAGACTAGCGGATGAACGACAGGAATGAAGAGGGGGAGAGGATGATGGTGCCGGCGCGCGGAATTGAACCGCGGACCTACTGATTACGAATCAGTTGCTCTACCCCTGAGCTACGCCGGCGCGCGGGGAATGCCCGAAGGCGCCTCCTATAGCCAAGATGGGCGGCGCGCGCAAGGGGGTGTTGGGGTTTGGGCCGCTGTTGCTGCGCCGCATGCGAATCGCTAGCTTGGCGGGCATGACCGATACCGTCCTGCTCCATGTCGAAGGCGCCCGCGCCACCATCACCCTGAACCGGCCCGAGCGCCACAATGCGCTCGAAAAAGCCGATCTCGAGCGCTTCGGCGAGCATCTCGACGCCGTGGCCGCCGATCCGGCGATCCGCGTGCTCGTGCTTTCGGGCGGCACGGCCAAGAGCTTCTGCTCCGGCGTCTCGATCAACGACCTCGCGGGCGGGACCCAGCGCGAAGGGGCGCTGGAGGGGCTCGTCAACAAGCTCGAGGCGATGAAGGTGCCGGTCATCGCGGCGCTGAACGGTGGCATTTTCGGCGGCGCGGTCGAAATCGCCCTGGTCGCCGATTTCCGCATCGGGGTCGAGGGCATGAAGATGTTCGTGCCGCCCGCGCGCCTCGGCATCCATTATCCCGTCCTTGGCCTTACCCGTCTGGTGGAACGTCTCGGCCTCGGCGTGGCGAAGCGTCTCGTGCTTTCGGTCGAGGATTTCGCCGGGCAGCAACTGGTGGACATCGGCTTCCTCGACCGCATCGTGCCGCGCGACATGCTGGACGAAGAGGTGGAGAAACTGGCCCAGCGCATCGCCGAGCTGGCGCCGCTGGCGGTTCAGGGCATGAAGCGTACGCTGAACGGCATCGTCCGGGGCGATCTCGACGCGGAAGCGGCCGCCACCCGCATCGCCGCCTGCTGGGCCTCCGCCGACCATCAGGAAGGGCTGAAGGCTTTCGCCGAGAAGCGGAAGGCTGTCTTCGAGGGGCGCTGAGGCTTCTTTTCTCGCGGTGAGGGGGTTACCGCCCCACCATCAGGTGGCGATAGACGTTCAGCGTATCCGCGACCATATGGGCGACGGTCCAGGTCGCGGCGACATGGGCGCGGGCATGTGGCGCCAGCGCCTGCCGGGTTGCCGCGTCGAGGGACAGGGCTTCGCCGATCGCCGCCGCCAGTGCCGTGGCGTCGCCCGGCGGTACCAGAAGGCCGGTCTCGCCCGGGATCAGGGTCTCGCGGAAGCCGCCGTGATCGGTCGCCACCACGGGCTTGCCCATGGCCTGCGCCTCGACCGGGATGCGGCCGAAGGCTTCCGGCTCCAGCGAAGGGGCGACCACCACATCCGCCAGCATGTAGGCCGCCGCCATGTCGCGGCAATGGCCGACGATGCGGACGATGGCGCCGAGGTCGAGGCGTTTGATCGTCTCTTCCAGTTCCTTCAGGTATTTGCGGCGGCCCTGATCGTCGCCGACGACGTAGCAGACGACATCGCGGCGGCCAAGCTCGGCCAGGGCTTCCATCAGGAAGATCTGCCCCTTCCAGCGCGACAGGCGCCCGGGCATCAGGATCACGCGCGGGCCATCCGGCAGGCGCCAGGCCTTTGCGATGGCGATCACCCGTTCCTGGCTGACGCGGGCCGGGTCGAACAGGTCGATGTCGATGCCGCGCGGGATGGTGACGAGGCGTTCCGCCGCCTGCGGATAGCGTTCGCGGACATGGTCGGCGATGAAATGGGAGTTGGCGATGACGATGTCGCCCGCCGCCATGATGCCGTTGTAGCGCCGCTTGCCGGGGAAATTCTCGTTGTAGGTGCCGGCATAGGTGGTGACGAAGGGCAGGCCGGCGGCCCGCGCCGCCGAACGCGCGGACCATGCCGGCGCGCGCGATCGGGCATGGACAAGCTCGATGCCGTGCTGAGCGATCACCTCGCGCAGGCGCCGGGCATTGCCGCGCATGCGGAAGGGATTCTTGGTGGCGAGTGGCAGCGTGATGTGCTTCGCGCCAACCCGCTCCAGGTCATGAACAAGGCGGCCGCCCTCGGAGGCGACGAAGGTCTCCACCCCGGCCGCGGCAAGGCCGGCCGCGACGTCGACCGCCGTCCGTTCGACGCCGCCGGCGCCGAGCGCGGGCAGGACCTGAAGCACGCGGGGCACGCGGCCCATCGGAATCGCGCCCGGCTCGTCGCCCGCGCCGTCCTCGGCCGTGGCGCCGTCACCGGCACCGGTATATGTATCGCTCATGAAGACCGCCGAAACCCCAATCAACACCCTCCCTGCCCGTCTGCCGCGAGAGGACGGTCACTCGATCGCCTATCACACTCGTGAAGGGAAATCACCCGGCGTCCTCTTCCTTGGTGGTTTCAAGTCCGACATGACCGGGACCAAGGCGACCGCGCTGGACGATTTCTGCCGGCGCGAAGGCCGGGCCTATACGCGGTTCGACTATCTGGGCCATGGCGCGAGCAGCGGCAAGTTCACGGAAGGCACCATCGGCCGCTGGCTGGTGGATGCGCTCGCCGTGCTCGACAGGGTAACGGCGGGGCCGCAGATCATCGTCGGCTCGTCCATGGGGGGGTGGATCGCGGCGCTGCTCGCACTCGCCCGGCCGGACCGGGTAGCGGGGCTCGTCACCCTGGCCGCCGCCCCCGATTTCACCGCCCGCCTGATCGAGGCGCGTCTGACGGCGGAAGACCGCGCGATGCTGGCGCGCGACGGCAAGATCGTCGATCCCTCCGACTACGATCCGGAAGGCTACGAGATCACCAAAGACCTGATCGACGAGGGGCGCGGGCACCTGATTCTCGGGCGTCCTCAGCCCATCCGCTGCCCCGTACGCATGATCCACGGCGACCACGACACGGATGTGCCCTGGGCGCTTTCGGCCGAACTGCTCGACGCGGTCGAATCGGCGGATGCCACAATGACCCTGGTCAAAGGCGCGGATCATCGCCTGTCGTCGCCCGCCGACATCGCCCGCATGGAAGCGGCGATCGCGGAGCTCGCCGGGGCCTGAGCATTCCCGGCCCGCATTGAACATCTTTCCGACCACGGCCGCGCGCCATAGGGTCTGCCCATGTCCGGACTTCTCTCCTTCCTCATCCCGCTGGCCTTCGTCGCCCTGGTCGTCATCCTGATCATGGGGGTGCTGACCCTGTTGCGCGGCGGGCCCGACCGGCGTTTCTCGAACAAGCTGATGCAGATGCGCGTCCTTGTGCAGGGGATCGCCCTCATTCTGCTGCTGATCGCGCTTTGGGCCATGGGGCGCTGACATGGTCAAGCTGGACAGGATCTATACGCGCGGCGGCGACAAGGGCCTCACCTCCCTCGTCGACGGCAGCCGGGTGCCCAAACACGCGGACCGGGTCGCGGCCTATGGCGATGTCGACGAGTTGAACGCGGTCATCGGCCTGCTGCGGCTGGAGACGGCGGCGCTGGCGGATGTCGATGCCATGCTCGGGCGGATCCAGAACGATCTCTTCGATCTTGGCGCCGATCTCGCGACGCCGGAGGGGATCGAGGGCGCCCTGCGCATCGTCGAGCCTCAGGTCGCACGGCTGGAGCAGGAAATCGACGCCATGAACGCCGAGATCCCGCCATTGCGCTCCTTCATCCTGCCGGGTGGCGGAAGGGCGGCGGCGCTCGCCCACATGGCGCGCACCGTGGCGCGTCGGGCCGAACGGGGAATTTCCATGCTGGGCGCGGTGGAGCCGATCAACATGGCGGCGCTGCGCTATGTGAACCGGCTGTCGGACCACCTCTTC